>NZ_DLHL01000062.1 GCF_002483225.1 Gemmatimonas sp. UBA7669
GCTTCCCGAATACTTACAGTGCGTTTTGCCGACGCCGGGCGGCCCGAGGAAGACCACGTTTTCTTTGCGCTCAAGAAACTGCAGCGTGTGCAAACTCTCGAGCTGATCGCGTTTCACCGACGGCTGAAACGTGAAGTCAAAGTCGTCGAGCGTTTTGACACTCGGGAGGCGCGCACAGCGCATGGCCGTTTGCAGCCGCCGTTGATTCCGCAGCGCGATGTGGCTCCCCAGCAGCGCCTCCATCGCCGGGCCGGCGCTCAGCTCGCCCGCATCAATCCGCCGCAGAATGTCATCGACCGCTTCGAGCGCGCCCGGCATTTTGCAGTCGGCCAGCTGGGTGCGCAGCCGGTCACGCAGCGTGCTCATGACGCCTCCTCCGCGAGCAGCGCGCCGTAGTGCGCGAGCGCGCGCCGCTCCACCGCGACATGCGGTACGCTGCGCGTCGTGACCACGGCGTCGCGCGGGGGCACGAGGACGAGGGACCGATACGGCCGCAGCGCGAGCGGCTGCAGCGCCGCGGCTTCGTCGCGCTGGAACCGCTCGGTCGGCCGCTCGCCCGTCGTGCCGTGGATGCGCACATTGGCGACCTCCGCGAGCCACCGCGTGCACTGATAGGCGAGATCGGCATCGCCCAAAAACTCGCGGCCATACAGAAAGCTCGACCGCAGGTAACTGACGGGCCGCTCGACTTTCCCCTTCGTTTGTGCGCGGTACGGCTGGCACGCCCGAATGCGAAAGCTCCAGTGCGCGGCGAAGCGCCCGAACTCGGCGTTTTCCAGCAGCTTGCCGCCGTCGGGCCGCTGATCCTCGATGATCACGGCCTTGAGCTGATCAAACAGAATCTCGCGCGGCACGCCACCGAAGTCGGCGAAGGCGCGCTCGAGGCTCTGCATCACGGTCAGTGCCGTTTGGCGCGGCACGAACTCCACGTACAGCTTCCGCGAGTACCCCAAGACCACGAGCACCGCGTAGCGCTTGCCCCACGGCAATTTGACGTCGGCAAAATCAAACTGCGCTTGCAGCCCTGGCGCCGTCTCGAAGCGAATGATCGGCTCGGGCTCCGGGCGCGGCCGCACGCTGGCCACATAGTCCCGCAGCCGCGTCGCTCCGCCCTGATAGCCAGCCGCCCGACACTCGGCAAACAGGCGCTCGGCGGAGAGCGCCGGATACGCCGCTAAACGCTCGTGGATGAGCGGCTTGAACCGGTCCAACTTCTGCGGGCGCGGCACGGTCGTGCGTGTCGTCTCCGCCTCCACCACCCGCGTCAGCTGGCCGGTGGCAATCCAATGGTGGACCGTCCGGCGGCTCACCCCTAACTGCTCGGCAATGGCGCGTTTCCCGAGGCCCTGCTCCAACAAGTGCTGTAGTAACACGAGGGTATCCCTGCTGTACACCAGTCTCCTCCCCGACGGGAAGAGACCAAGGTCGCGTCGGCACGAGGCCCGCGGAGGGCCCCGCAGGAAAGCTCCCAGGTGTGCAATTCTTCTTGGTGATTCTGAGCAATTTCACATTGGTGATGACAGGGGTCCGCACCGCGCTCCCACTCAAGTCGGCGATGGTCACGGCGCCACTCAATGACCGCTGGCAGATCACGATCCCGCTCAGTGCGCGCGACGCGCTGGACCTGCAGCCGAGGGAACGTGTGGGATTCGTCGTCGACCGTGGCGTGCTGCGCGTCGTGAACGCCACGGCCTTGGAACGGATCGCGCTCGGCGCATGGGCCGGCGTGTTTGGCGTCGACTTCGAGGATTCCGTGGCGACCGAGCTGGCGTTCGACGACCGGCTTGCCGACCACGTGCAACGCCTGCTGGATCGCCGCGCCCTGTAGCGCCGGCGACGGACGGCGACCATGCGCTCCAGACGCGCTGCGCGCCCGACGCCGGGCGCTCGACATCACATGCGCTCGCGACGGCTGGCCTCGGGGACGGCGTGGATCTACGCCCTCCCCGAGGCGCGCGCTCTGATCGCGCGGGTCGAGCGCATCGTGCAGGAAAGCGGGAATGGGCAGCCCTTCGACGCGGTCGGTTGGCTCGCCGAGTGGCTCCGGCGCCCCGTCCCCGCGCTCGGCGGACGCGCCCCGCGTGCGATGATGGGGAGCGCGGAAGGCCGGGCTCACGTGTTTCGAGTCGTTGCACAGATGCAGTCGGGAGCCTACGGCTAGACCTGACCGTGTCCCGGCCCGCTCCGCCGCGCCGCGCCGCGCCGTCACGCCACTCGAAAGCTCGCCGTGTATGCCCACGCCGGCGCGCACCGGCCAAGGAGCCGGAATCCCGCGTGCTCCACGAGCTCGCACCGCGACCCGAAGTATGCGGTTAGAGGTCGCGTGCGGACGCACTATGCGCCACGTCGCGTCGGCGCACGAGTGGGATCATCCACCACAGCATGAAGATCGCGGCGGCAACTACCGCGCTGACCACGTCGGCCACGCGGGTACCGGCCACGTGGGTGAGTACGAAGTGCGTGGCGAGGACCAACGCGACCGAGAACGGGACCATGCCCGCCACCACCAGACGCGTCGATCCGCGCTTGAACCGGATGCGGTCGCTGAGCGGGGTCAAAATCCGGTGTTGCGCCGCCGGCGCACTGAAGAGCACGAGACTGACCAGCGCGCAGACGAAGAGCACGACGTAGAGGCGGCGGTGACCAGGCCCGACCCGCGCGAACCCTTCGCTGAAGGGGAGGACGATAAGGAACCCGGTGAGCACCTGCACGCCCTGCAGAAGCACGCGCAGCTCTTGTAGCAAATCCCCGAGATCGCCCGCGCCATCCCGGGCGGACTCGCGGTCCCTTTCCGCGGGCTCAGCGTTGCTGCTCACAGTCTCGGGCCGTGGGTTAGCATGTGCAAACACAACACACGCCACGGCTCATACTGACCCCCAGCGCCGTCTGGTTCACGTAGCCGGCTTCCCCAACTCCGTGGCTAAGCCCTCCACCGATTCCGCGATGGCGTCGACTTGGTGCAGCGCACCGTACGCGCGCTGGATCAGGACGAGCTCCACCAAGCCGTCGAGGATGTTCACATTGCTGGCCTCGAGTGCGCCTTGGCGGACGCCGGTCGCGTTGCGGTCGGGGAGTCGCGTCGCTGGCGGCACGAAGAGGCCACTCCCCTGGCGTTCGAGCACCACATCCCCCGGCGTGCGCTCTACACGAAGCCGGTCGACGATCCGCCCGTCCACACGCACCTGCCCAGCCCCGTCCACCCCAATGCTCCCGACGGGGGCACCCGAGGGAATGCGAATGCCGCCGCCCTCTCCGAGGAGCGCATTGCCATGCGCATCCACCACCGCCCCATCGGCGGTGAGCGAGAAGGACCCGCCCCGCGTGAGCCGCTCGCCCGCTGCGGTGTTGACCACGAAGAAGCCGGGCCCCTCAAGCGCCAAGTCGAGCGGACGACCCGTCGATTCCAGCGCGCCCGGCCGCAGGTCGGTCTGACTCTCTGCCACCGGCCCGGCATCGGCCGCCGCGCCCGCGAGCATCCGCGCGAAGACGTGCTCGCCCTTGAAGCCGGTCGTCGACGCGTTCGCCAAGTTGTTCGAGATGGCCTCCTGGCGACGCAAGATGACGCGTTTCGCAGCCGCGATCAGCTCATCGCCGCTCATGTGCGCTCCACAGACGGGATAAGTGTGCGCGCGCGTCCGCGCGCTCGGCCCACGGCGCGGCGCCGGCGCAGATCGTCCATCGTGCATGGGTGTGCATGTGGTCGAGCGCGCATGTCAGCGACCCTGGCGGCCGACGAAGGACCAGCGCTGTGTCGGGAAGGTCTTCCCGGTCCACGTCAGGCGCAGATGTGTGCGATCCGTCCCGCCGGTCGAGTCGAGCGTGACATAGCCGCATTCGCGATTGCGCCCTGGTTGCTGACTTACGCAGAGCACGGTGGTGCGCCCGGCCCGGCCCGGGTCCGCGGTCGACGTTCCTCCGGGCGCGTCCTCGATCCACCACCAGAGGCGTCCGCTGGACAGCGACCGCGGGCTCGCGGGGTTTCGCACACGCACCTCGACCCGATGCATAACCCCCTGGGCCCCCAGGGCCCACACTACCGAGTCCGGTGCAGTGCGGCCGGGCGCCAGCCGCTGTGGGGCGCTCCACTCCCCGATGAGCGTCGCCGGCCAGCGCCGCGTCGCGGCCTCGCTCCCCGCGCGTGGCCATCGCGTGCCGCATCCCGTTACGGCGACCGACGCGAGCACGGCGAGCATCGTCCAGCGCGCGGTCAGCGTGCGCGCGGTCAGCGTGCGCGCGGTCAGCGTGCGCGCGGTCACCGGGCGCGCGGTTACCGGGCGCGAGAACGGCGCTCGCGTGCGCCCCTGTCCCCGCCCTGCGCATGCCTGGGCACGCACGTCCCGTCGGCAGCTCATACCGGCCCCCGATAGCGCAGCAAGCGAAGCGCGTTCGCGATCACGATCAGTGTGCTGCCTTCGTGCGCGATGACGGCCGGGCCGATGCCCGCGACGCCGGTCACCGTCACGACGACGAGCCCCGCGATCACGCCGAGCGAGACGTACAGATTCTGGCGAATGACACGCCGCGCGGCCCGGGAGAGTCCGATGGCGAAGGGCAGGCGGCCAAGATCGTCCCCCATGAGCGCGACGTCGGCCGTCTCGAGCGCCGCGGCGGTTCCCGCGCCGCCCATCGCAATGCCCACGGTCGCATGCGCAAGCGCCGGTGCGTCGTTCACGCCGTCGCCCACCATGGCTACCGGCCCTTGGGCCGCGAGCTCGCGAATGGCCGTCACCTTGTCTTCGGGCAGCAGACCAGCGCGCACCTGGTCCACACCGACCGCCGTGCCCACCGCATTGCCGACACCCGCATTGTCGCCGGTCAGCATGATGATGCGCTGAATGCCGGCCGCGCGGAGCGCGACCAGCGTGTCGCGCGCATTCGCGCGCGGTTCGTCGGCGAGGCCCAACACGCCAAGGAATTCGGGCGTGTGACCGACGCGTCGAACGATCATCGTGCTGCGGCCCGCTTGCTCCAGGCGCGTGACCGCATCGCGCACGTCCTGCGGCACGACCACACCGGCGTCCTCGAACAGCAGCGCGCGGCCAATCTCCACCGGCGCGCCGCCCACCGGCGCGCGGACGCCGCGCGCCGTAATGGATTGCAGCTCGCCGGCATCGGGCAACGCGAGCTTGCGCGTCTCTGCCGCGCGCACAACGGCCTTTGCGAGCGGGTGCTGTGACCGCTGCTCCACCGCGGCCGCGTTGCCGAGGAGCAGCGTCTCATCGACGCCCGCCATCGGGACGATGTCCGTCACCGATGGTTCGCCGACGGTAATCGTGCCGGTCTTGTCGAGCGCCAGCGAGCGAATGGATCCCAGGGACTCGAGATACGCGCCGCCCTTGATCAACACGCCGTTGCGCGCAGCCTGCGCGATACCCGACAGCACCGCCGCGGGGGTGCCCAAGGCCAAGGCGCAGGGACTCGCGGCGACGAGGACGGCCATCGCCCGTGCGAACGCCTCAGGCCACGTGAGGAGCCCCAGGAGTGGCGGGACGACGATGAGGAGCACGTCGCCGATCAACACAACCGGCACAAAGATGCGAGCGAAGCGCTCGGTAAACTGCTGCGTCGGTGCCTTCTGCGTCTGCGCCTCAGACACGAGCTTGATGACCCGGTCGAGCGTGCGGTCGCCGATGGCGGCGGTCACGTCGATGACGAGTGCCCCTTCCCCGTTCACCGTGCCGGCGAAGACCGGATCGCCCGGCGCCTTATCGACCGGCACGCTCTCGCCCGTGATGGGCGCCTGGTTCACCCCGGAGCGGCCCTCGCGCACCGTCCCGTCGACGGGCACCCGTTCCGCGGGTTTCACCACGACCTGATCGCCCGGCTTCACGTCGGCAATCGGCAGCGTGACTTCGCGCTGCACCCCGTTCTCCTCACGCAGCACCGTCGCCTTGGAAGGCGCCAGCGTGCCGAGCGCCTTGATCGCGTTCCGTGCCCGGCCGAGCGCATAGTGCTCGAGCGCATGCCCAAGACTGAACAGGAAGAGCAGCAATGCGCCTTCGGCCCACTCCCCCAACGCCGCGGCGCCAGCCGCGGCCACGACCATCAGCAGGTCGATGTTGAAGTGGAACTTGCCGCGCCGCAGGTCGCGCAGAAAATGCCCGACGTTGTCGCGCGCGCCGAACACGTACGCCGCGATGAAGAGCGCCAGCGACACGCCGGGGGCGGCCGCCTGCGAGCGCTCGAGCAACCATCCGCCCAGCAGGAAGACGCCTGACGCCAGGCTCCATGCGAGCTCGCGGTTCCGCGCGTACCAGCCACGTGGGGCGCCGTCCGAGGCGGCATCCTCGCCGACATCCGCACCGTGATCGTCGTCCCCTCGGTCCTGTGTGAGCTCCGGGGCCGCGGTCGGCGCATCGCCGTTGGCCGAAGCCGCGCCGCTTGCCATCGGACGTGTACCAGCTGCCGCTGGCGTCGGTACGCTGCGCAGCGTCTCGTCCGCGACGGCATCGCGAGCGCCATTGCTGCCCGCTCGGTCACCGCCGTCGACGTCACGGGCGGTGGGCCCCGTCGACGCAGGCCGCGCCTGCGCCGACGCGGGCGCTCGCCCATCAGCGCTGGAGTTGCGCGCCGACACGCCTGGCAGCAACGCACTGAGGTCGGGCGCGGCGCCGGCCCCGCGCAGCTGCTCGCCAATCGCCGACGGGGTGGTTTGCCCGCGGTCGTATTCCACGCGCACCACCTGACCGGCCAAACTCACCGACACGTGCGTGATGCCGGGCGTGTCCGACAGCACTGATTCGATGCGTTGCGCGTCGTCTTCGCTAGTGATCGCGCGGATGGGCACGAGCAAGTGCGCAAACTGGCCGGTCACCTCCGCACCGGCGGCGCGGGCGAGCGCGGTCACCGCGTTCAGCGTAACCCGGGCGGGATCGTAGTGGAGGCACAGTACCGGCGTGTCCACCGTGCGCGGCTCGCGGCCCGTGGCTGTCCGGGTCGATGAGGATGACGAGGACGCACCCGCCACTATGACGGCGGAGGCGGTCTCCGGCTCTACGTCCCCGGGCAGCATGACGTGCACGCGCACCACGCCATCGCGCTGCCCCAGCAGCTGCGTCAGGCGGGCCACACACCGGTCGCGCGCGTCCGGCACGTCCGGCAGCAGCAGGGGAATATCAATGCGTGTCACGTGTTGCATGCGACGTCCTCGTGTCTCGTGGAAACGGTGATCCGTTGGGGGGTGGCAGACAGCAGGTGATCCAGCACGTGGCCAACCGCTTGACCGACCGCACGCGTGAACCCCGCAGTGCGTAGGGTTTGCTGGTTTGCGGCGCGAGCGCTCAACATCCGCGCGTCCTGGGTGGGAGCTGCGCGCAGCGCTCCGCGCGCGTCGGCTCGAGTGCGACCGGGTCCGTTCCTCCGCGGGCGTGGAAGCGTGTGAGCGCGTGCCGTGCCTCCTGCTGCACGAGCACATTCGTATCGCGGCTTGCCACGCGCAGCGCCGCATCAACCGCGGGCGCGTACGAGGCGGTGCGGGTCCCGAGGGCCTGCACCGCCGCCAAGCGGACCGCGGGCGCGGGGTCGGTCACGAGTGCGAGGAGGCTCGCCATCGCCGCGTTGCCCACCGCCGCGTCATTCGTGACGCGTCCCAGCGCGCCCGCCGCGAGGGCCCGAATCACAGGCGAGGAGTCACGCGCGGCCTGTGCGAACGCGGGCACCAGGCGCGGCGCCATCGCCAGCGCGAGCCCAGCGAGCGCGGCGGCCCGCGGCGCGTGCATCGTGTCGCGCGCCAAGCCCTCGAGCACGGCGTCGATCTCCTGCCGCGCGCCGGGGGCCTGCGTCCGCGCGAGCGTTTCGGTCAGCGCCTCGGTGAGTGTCGCTGCCACCGTCGCGCGAACCGTCGCGTCTGGATCCCGATGTAGCGGGAGGATCGCGCGCACCAGCGCGCGCCGAGCGGCGGTGTCCACCGCATTGCTCGCGAGCACCCCTAGCGCACGCACCGCCTGGATGCGCACGGCAGCATGCGACGAATCAGCGAGCATCGCGCCAAGTGCGCCTCCGGTCGCGGCCTTGACGCGGACGCCCGGTTGGGCAAGCGCCTGCGCGGCCGCGACGCGTACGGCATCGACGGTATCAGACAGCGCGGCGATCAGCGCCGTAGTTGGCGCCGTGAGCCGTGGGTTCAAGGACAGCACGGCCCCGAGGGCCCGCGCCGCCTGCTCGCGCTCGCGGGCGGGCGCGTCCCGAAGCTGGCCCGCCCATTCGGCGCTGGAGCGTCCGCCGTACCCGGGATCGGCTTGACACCCCTGCAGCACCGTCAGCACGAGCCCGAGCACCGGTGCCTGACCCCGCCGCCGCCACGAGACACGGGTCCCACCCGGTACGGCGGGCCGCGCGGATTTCACGGCGTCCTCCCGCCACCATTCACCTCGCCACCGCCCGCGGCAGGGCGGGATGCAGGTGCGTCTCCGCTCTCGGCACCGAGAGTGTACGCCGTGTGTTTCGGCTGCTTGACGCCGGCCGTCTGCAAGCGCGCGCGAAGCGCTTCGGGCGAGACCACGGCGAGATCATAGGTCACCTCCGCCACCGCCTGGGCTGCGGAGACGTGAATGGCGAGCACGCCCGCCATGCCATCCAGCGAGGCGCGAATCGCCGCCTCGGCGCCCTCGCCGGCAAGCCCGCGCAGCGGAAAATGCAGTTGCGCGGGATACTGCCGCGCGTCGTCGTGCTTATGCATGGGTGATCCACTCGAAGGCGTCGGGCGCCTCGACTTGCAGGGTGGTGTGGTGCACGTTGCACCGACGCACGCGCGCTTCGACGGCGCGAAGGAGTGCCGATGGATCGGCGCCGGCGGCGCACACGACATGCGCGCTCATGGCGTTGCTGCCGCTGGTGAGTGACCAGACGTGCAGGTCGTGCACGCCTTGCACGCCGGGCGTCTCGAGCACCGCCTGGCGCAAGGCGCCGACGTCGACATCCGTGGGCGTGCCCTCGAGCAGCACACCCACCGCTTCGCGCAGCAGCCGCCACGTGCGCGGCAGGATGAGCAAGCCAATCCCGGCCGAGACCAACGGATCGGCGTAGTACCACCCGGTCGTCATCATTATGAGGCCCGCGGCGATCACGCCGAGCGACGTCAGCATGTCGGAGAGCACCTCGAAGTACGCCCCTTTCATGTTGAGACTCTCGGACGCCGCAGGCCGAAGGAGCAGCATGCCGACCAAATTCACGACGAGGCCGATGCCCGCAACGACCAGCATGGTCCCGCTCTCGACCGCCGGCGGCTGGCGAAAGCGCTGGTACGCTTCGTACAGGATGTAGAGCGACACCACGATGAGCACCGACGCGTTCGCGAGCGCGGCCAGAATCTCGGCGCGGTAGTAGCCGTAGCTGCGCGACGGCGTCGGCGCGCGCTGCGCCAAGCGAATCGAATACAGCGCGAGCCCGACACCGGCGACATCGGTGAGCATGTGTCCCGCATCGGCGAGCAACGCGAGACTGCCCGTGAGGACACCGCCGATGACCTCTGCGACGAGGTAGGTGCCAGTGAGCAGGAAGACGATGCGCAGCCGGCCCGCGTTGCGGCCGGCGGGCGTTGCTGGCCCTGCTCCTGTGGCGTCCACTACCCCCGGAGGCACAGTCGTGCTCACAGGGCCTCGTCTCCGGCCGCCTCAGCGCCAGTCGCGATCTTGACGCCACGCGAGACGGGCAAGACGAAGATCTTGCCGTCGCCGCGCTGGCCGGTGCGCGCCGAGGTCCGGATCGCCTCGATCACGGCCGTGACGAGACTGTTGCGCACGACGACTTCGACGCGGGTCTTCTCGGCGGTCCCGTAGATCACCTCTGGGACCGGAGTGTCGTTCCGGCGGGCGCTGCCGAAGCCGCGCACTTCCGTGAAGGTGGCGCCCGTCACGCCCTCCACCTGATGGAGGGCGTGCACCACATCCTTCGCCATGAAGGACTGCACGTACGCGATGATCATCTGCATCAGGCACCCCCAAGCAACGGCGTGTGCGACGGATGGTGGCCGTCCGCGACGGGTGCGGACGCGCGGTCGTCCTCGGCCGCTTCCCGCGCGGCCTGCTTTCGCTCGAACAGCAGGTACAACAGCGGCAAGACGAGCAGCGTGAGCAGCGTGCTGGTCACGAGGCCACCGATGACGACCGTCGCCAAGGGCTGCTGCACCTCGGCGCCCGCGCCGGTCGAGATAGCCATCGGGATGAACCCGAGGCTCGCGACGAGCGCCGTCATCAACACGGGCCGGAGCCGCGTGACGCCGCCCTCGCGGATTGCCCGCTCGAGTGGATGGCCGTGCTGCCGGAGCTCGTTGATGTAGGAGACCATGACGACTCCGTTCAGCACGGCCACGCCGAACAACGCGATGAACCCCACGCCCGCTGAGATGCTGAACGGCATGCCGCGCAGCAGCAGGGCGATCACACCGCCCACCGTGGCCAGCGGAATGCCCGTGAACACGAGCGCGGCTTGCCGCAGCGAGTTGAAGGTCGCGAACAGCAGGAGGAAGATCAGCAGGAGCGACAGCGGCACGACCAGCATCAGGCGCTTGGACGCGCGCTCCAGGTTCTCGAACTGTCCGCCGAACTCCGGCCGGTAGCCGATGGGCAGTGTGATGGTGCCGTTCTCGAACAGCGTGCGGACCTCGGCGACGAATCCCCCGATGTCCCGGCCGCGCACATTGCCCTCGATGATCACCAGCCGCGAGCCGTTCTCGTGACTCAGCTCGGCCGGGCCGTCCACTTCGGCGACACGGGCCAGCGTGCCCAGGGGCACGCGCTGCCCGTCCGGCGCGCTCACCAGGATGGCGCTGATCGATTGCGGATCGCGCCGCACGCTTTCCGGGAACCGGACTGTGAGCGCGAACCGGCGCTGCCCTTCCAAGACGCGTGAGACCTGTGCGCCGCCGATGGCTTCGACGACCTGCATCACGTCCGACGCGTTGATGCCATAGCGGGCCAGCTGCTCTGGCAGCACCGTCACTTCGAGCTGCGGCAGGCCTTCGAGCTGCTGCGCCTTGAAGCCCGTGGCGCCCTCGATCTTGGAGACCGCGGCCACGACTTGGTTCGCGGCGTCACTCAGTTTGGCCAGGTCGTCGCCGTAGATCTTGATGGCGAGGTCGGAGCGCACGCCGGCGATGAGCTCATTGACGCGCAGCTCGATGGGCTGGCTGAAGCTGTAGACCAAGCCCGGGATCTTGTTCAGCGCGGTCGACATCGCGGTCTCGAGTTCGGCCTTCGACTCCGCGCGCGTCCATCCGTCCTGCGGCTTGAGCAGCACGAAGATGTCGCTGATGTTGACGCCCATCGGGTCGGTCGCAATCTCCGGGCGGCCCGTTTTGGCGACGACATCGGCCACCTCATCGGGGAACTCCGTGAGCAGCACCTTCTCGAGCTGCGTCGTTTGCCGCACCGACTCCTCGAGCGAGATGCTGGGCAGTCGGAGCACCTGCAGCGCGAAGGAGCCTTCGTCGAGACGCGGGATGAACTCGGAGCCGAGGAACGGGACCGCCGTCACGGCGGCCGCTACGGCGATGGCCGAGCCGATCAACACCTTGCGGGTGTTGGCGAGCGTCCACTCCAACGCGGGCACGTAGCGCGCCTTGGCCTTGCGCACGAGCCACACGTCCTTCTCTTCGATCTTCCCGCGCAGGAAGAGCGAGATGAGCACGGGCGTGAGGAGGAAGGTCAGGAGGAGCGAGCCGACCAGCGCGAAGACGACCGTGAGCGCCATCGGCTTGAACATCTTGCCTTCGACGCCTTCGAGCGTGAGGATCGGCAAGTAGACGACGATGATGATGCCGACCCCGAACAGAATCGGGCGGCCCACCTCGGCGCAGGCGTCGAGCACGGTCTGATAGAACCCTTCGCCGGGCTTGCGATGGCCCAGGCGGCGCATGCTGTTCTCGACCATCACCACCGAGCCGTCGACGACGAGCCCGAAGTCGATGGCGCCGAGGCTCATCAGGCTGCCCGCGATCCCGGCCTTCACCATGAGACTCACGGCGAACAGCATCGAGAGCGGAATCGCGAGCGCGACGATCAGCGCTGCGCGGAAGTTGCCGAGGAGGACGAACAGCACGACGACGACCAGCACGGCGCCTTCGACGAGGTTCTTCTCCACCGTCGCGATGGTGCGGTCGACGAGTTCCGTGCGGTCGTAGAACGCGCGCATCGTGACGCCCGCCGGCAGACTGCGGGCCGCGGTCGCAAAGCGTTCCTTCACGGCGTCGACGACCGTGCGCGCGTTGGAGCCCATGCGCATCATGACGATACCGGTGACGACCTCGCCGCGTCCGTCCTTCGTGACCGCGCCCTGCCGCAGCGTCGAGCCGATGACCACGTCCGCGATGTCGGTGACGCGCACCGGGGTGCCCTCGCGGCTCGTGATCACGATGTTGCGGATCTGATCGAGGTCTTGCACCTGCCCGACACCGCGAATGACCAGTTGCTCGGCGCCCTGGGTGATGTAGCCGCCGCCCGCGTTCTGGTTGTTTGCCGCGATGGCATCGAACACCTGCGGCAACGTGAGGTTGTACTGGATCAGGGCCTCGGGGCGCACCAGCACCTGGTACTGCTTCTCGAAGCCGCCGAACGCGTTGACCTCCGCCACGCCCGGCACGCCGCGCAGCTGCGGCGCGACGACCCAGTCCTGCAACGTGCGGAGCTCGGTCGGATCGAGACCCGTCGTGTCCTTGGCGTCGATGGTGTACTGGAAGACTTCACCCAGGCCCGTGGAGATCGGACCCATCTCGGGCGTGCCCAAGCCCTCCGGAATTTCCTCGCGGGCCTGCTGCAGCCGCTCCTGCACTTGCTGGCGCGCGAAGTAGAGGTCCGTCCCTTCGCGAAACACCACCGTGACTTGCGAGAGCCCGAACTTCGAGATGGAGCGCATCTCTTCGAGCTCAGGGAGGCCAAACATCGCGAGCTCGAGCGGGAGGGTGATCTGTCGCTCGACCTCGAGGGGCGAGAGCGCGGCCGCGTTAGTATTGACCTGCACCTGCACGTTCGTCACATCGGGGACGGCGTCGATGGGGAGCCGCATGGCGGACCACACGCCGACGCCGATCAAGAGCGCTGTCGCCGCGAGGACGAGCAGGCGCTGTTTGAGCACGAAACCAATGAGGGGTCGCATACCGGTCAGTGCCCGCCTTCGCCGATCTCGCTCTTGGCGAGTTCGGAACGCAGCGCGAACGCACCGGCAACGACGACGCGCGCACCGGCCGTGAGCCCCGAGAGAATCGTCACGCGGTTGTTGCCCACCGGCTCCCCGACCTGCACCGCGACCGTGCGAAACTCGCCGGGCTTGGTGCCCGGCACGAAGACGACAGACTTGCCCTCGACTTCCTGCACGGCGTCCTTCGAGACCACGACCACCGGCGCGCCGCCCTCCCCCACCTGGATGCTCGCGCTCGCGAACATGCCGGGCTTGAGCGCGCGGTCCCCGTTCGGGATCTCGACGCGCGCGGGCACGGTGCGGCTCTCCGGGTCGAGCGCGGCCCCGAGGTACACGATGCGGCCCGGGAACGTGCGCCCTGGATACGCGGTCACACTGACGCCGACCGACTGTCCCACGCGGACCCGAGCGAGGTCGCGCTCAAACACATTGAGCTCGATCCACACGCGCGAGAGGTCCGCCACCGTGAAGAGCGTGTCGGCGGGGCTGGCCATCTCGCCGATGCTCGCGTTGCGCGCGACGACGATGCCGGCGAACGGCGCCGTCAGCCCGAACTGCCCGCCACTGCCATGGCCCGCGCCGAGCGCGGCCAACTGCGCCTCCGCACTGCGGAGGGCTGCTTCCGTGCGCCGGAGCTCGGCTTCGGCATCGAGCAGTTCCTTGCGGCTCGAGATGCCTTGCGCCGCGAGGCGCTGCTCGCGGGCGAAGTTTTCCCGCGCGATGCCGCGCAGTTCCTCTGCCTCGCGCTCCTGCGCGCGGATCTGTCCCACCGTCGGGCTTTCCAGCAACGCCAGCGTCTGGCCGGCGCCGACCCGGGCGCCCAAGGGCACGCGGAGCGATACCACGCGCCCTTCGGTGCGCGCGCCGATATGGCTCACGCGGTTGGCGTCGTACGTGATGGTGCCGGTGACGGCGAGTCCGCTCGTGGTGATGGTGCTCGCGGTGTCGAGCCGGATGCCCGCCAGCCGGACGCCCGCGGTGTCGAGGACCACGACCTCGGAGGCCCCATGCTCGCCCTTCGCGGCGGTGCCGGACCCTGCGGCCGCCGTTGCCGCTGCGCTCTCGGCGTCAGCGGTAAACGCCGCGTCCTTGCCGCAGCCGGCGAGCGCGAGGATGAACGCGAGCGGGAGGCACTGCGTGAGGCGCGCGATAGCGGACGGGAGGACGCGTCGGCTCGGTAGGGCGTGGCGGTCGGTCAGGCGCCACCGGTGGGGCATGTGTGAGGGAATCATCGGGCAGGGTTGGCAGGGGAAGCGCCGTCATCCGTCGGCGGCGTGAGCGCGCCGGAGGCAGCGTCAAGGAGGGTCAGGGCTTCCTGGCGAGCGAACCACGCTTGCCAGTAGCCGAGTTCAGCGTCGAGGAGCTGATTGCGGAGCAACAACAGCGTTGGGAGCGCGATCTTGCCCGCGCGGAACGCGGCTTCGAGCAGGGCGCTGTTTGCGCGGGCCGGCTGCCGAACGGACGTCTCGAACACGGCGACTTCCGCGTTCGCGGCCGTCAGCGCGCGCACCGTGGTCGCGATGTCGGTGCGGACCTGCAGCCGGGCCGCGTCACGCAGGAAGAGCGCCTGGCGCGCTGCGGCGCGGCGTTGCGTGACGAGACCTTGCGAGCGATTAAAGAGCGGCAGACTGAGGCCGACGGCCGGGCCGATCCGCGTGCGATTCTCACCCGGGTTTCGCTCGGCCAACACACCGAAGCGTAGGTTCGGTAACGCCTCCCGACGCGACAAGGAGACTAGCGCTTCGGTCTCGCGAAGCGCCGTGACGGTCGCGGCTAGATCGGGACGCCGCGCGAGCGCCAATGCCGTGAGTGAATCGATGTCGGGCGCCGGCAGCGGGACCGGGGCAACCACCGGCGCGACGGAGCGTGTGGAGTCGGGCGGGGCGGATACGGCCGCCGTCGGGTCCTCGAGACGCAGCGACACTCCGGGGCCGATCCCAATGAGCCGCGCCAAGTCCAGCGACGCGGTGGTTGCATCGCGCTGGGCGGAGAGCACCCGCGCCTGGGCTCGGCCGAACTCAATTTCGGCGAGGTTGGCTTCCAGGATGCTTATCTCTCCCTCGCGAAGCTGGGTGCGAACCGCACCCAGTAAGCGCTCCGTGAGCTCCAAGACCTCGCGCGTTACCTGCAGTCGACGCTGCGCGGATAAGGCGCGGTAGAAGGCGATGCTGGCATCCGCGAGCGTCAGCCGCGTGGCGTTCGCCACGGTGGCCGTGGCGCGAGTGAGGCCGAACTGTGCCGCGTCGATCCGCAAGCCTCGCTGTCCGGCGACCTCGAGCTCCTGCATCACCATGAATTCGGACGCGTTGCGGCTTCCGCCGAACCCCGGCCCGGGCGCGACCGCGGAAAAGTCGGGATTGAAGCGGAGGAGCCGCGCCTGCTGGAGTCCGCCGCGCGCGATAGCCGTGTCCTGGCGGGATGCGAGCAGCGTTGGGTTCTGGGCGAGCGCCAAACGTCGCGCCGCGTTCACCGTAAGCGCGAGCGAATCGCCAGCCCCCGGAGAGACGGGGGAGACTTGCGAGGCGAGCGGTGAAGCGGCGGCCAACAGCGCCAACGCGCCAACGACACCGAGCCGTCGCGAGAAACGCCCTGTTCGGGAGGCCGCCGGGACCTGGTCGGGACGCAAGACGGAGAGCAGTGGCCGCGAAGCTCGCGGCGGACCACCTGTCGCCCACGCGCAGGCGCGGACCGGTGGCCAAGAGAACACACGCACAGAGGAACGCCTCGGGTAGTCGACCCCGGCGCGCGTGCGTCTCCCGCGCGCCGCCGCGCGGTCCCTTGAAGGGGTGGCCAGAGCGGCTGACGTCGAGCAGAGGCACTCACGCAAGCGCGTCACGAGAGCGTGGCGCGCGGATCGCGAGATCGAGATGTGGGGCGCCGAGGGAGGTTCCGCTCGGCGAGCACGACCACAGGCCGTTGCGCGTGCGCGACTCACGAGCCGAAGCGGCTCGGTTGCGGCACCGCCGGCCGAACCCTACGCGATAGGCGGCCGCAGATGGGGCTCGCGCTCGGCGTCCGCGGGCGGTAACGCCCGGTTGGCCAGCACGGCTACATGCTCCGGAGCTGCACGCTCCAATTCGACGCCGACGGCGGACAGGCCAATGTGGGCGTGGCCGCTGTGGCAGGTATGGAGGGAGTGCCCAGAGCTTGGGGGCGGAGTCTCTCCGTCACCGTGCGTGTGGAGATCCGCGACGGGCGCGTCCGCCGCACGCGCGCCGTCGCGAGCATGCGCGTCGACCGCACCGCTGTACCTCGTCTGCTCGCTGGCAGGCGCGTCTCCGTCATGCACGTCCGCGATCAGTGACTCGACCGAGAACAGGCCGAAGCACAGGGCGAGAACGAGGGCGAAGCAGCGACGAGCCATGAACGCGATGAGTCCCGTGGAGGAGCGATGTCAGTGGCGATGTGCGACGACACCCGAGCGGCTTACAGTAAGGAAGTGTGAATGATGACGGCCGCACGTCGCAAGGGGCGACCGTACTTTCCCCATCGTCTCCACCAGCAGACGCCTTGCAACTGCCGGAGCAACGTCCTACCTTAGCTGAACAGCTGTTCAGGTGTACCACCAATTTAGCGTCGTGGATGCGGTTGCCGCAAGGCTCGCGATGCTCCCGTCGCCGTGCCGCTACACGCGATCCACTTCACCGGCTTCCCAGCTAGCGCGCGATGACCCCACGCCTCGGACGTCCGACACCGCACTCGACTCGTCTCCCCAGGTCCGCCACGCTCGACGCGGCGGTTCTGCGGCCGCACGCGCTCGCGGTGACCGAGCCGACGGGTGCCCCTGCCGTGGGCGTCGGACCGTACGCTGACGAGGACCGCTGTGAGATTCGCTGCGTCGATCAGGCGAAGGTGGCTCGCGTGCGTGCCCTCGCGGCGCCGGCGGCGACGTTGGCCACGTTTGCCGAAACCTTCAAGGCGTTGGGTGACCCGACCCGGCTGCGCCTTCTGACCGCGCTCGCGCTCGAGGAGTTGTGCGTCTGCGACCTCGCGACGCTCGTCGACGTCTCTGAGTCGGCGGTATCCCACTCACTCCGGACGCTTCGCCAACTGAGGCTCGTGCGCTACCGGAAGGCTGGTAAGGTCGCGTACTACAGCCTCGATGATGAACACGTAGGACGGCTGATTTCCGAAGGGCTGATCCACGTGGGCGAATCACCTCGCGTTCCCGCCACTACAGCCGCGTCGCGATGAACGAGGCTGTTCCGTCGAGTGAGAAGTACCGTGTGGTCGGGATGGATTGCGCGGACGACGCGGCGAAGTTGGCAAAGGCGGTGCGCGCCGTGCCCGGGATAGAGACCGTGACGGTGTCGGTCGCCACAGGACTGCTCACGGTGACCACGTCGGGTCCCGAGGTCTTGCAGCATGCAGAGCAAGCGGCGGCGGCGGCGGGCTTTACGTTGCGACCAGCGACTACTCCGCCACAGATCAACCGCACATACCGGCGCGCCCTTTGGATCGTCGTGGTGCTGAACGTCGGGTACGGAATCGTCGAAGCGGTAGGCGGATTCGTCTCGGACTCTCAGGCACTGAAGGCCGACGCGCTGGACTTCCTTGGCGATGGCGTGATCAGCTTCGTCGGCTTGCTGGCACTCGCGTGGCCACTGCATCGCCGAGCCCGTGTCGCGCTTGCGCAGGGGCTGTTCCTTGGCGTCCTCGGCGTCGGCGTCGTTGGCAGCACCATCCATCGCGTGCTGGTGCAGCAGCAACCCGAGGCCGAGATGATGGGCATCCTCGGCGCCGTGGCGCTCGCTGTGAACGTCGCGGCGGCACTCGTGCTCATCCCGCACCGCACCGGCGACGCCAACGCACGAGCCATCTGGCTATTCTCGCGCAACGACGCCCTCGGCAATTTGGCGGTCCTTGTCGCCGCGGCGCTCGTCGCGTGGACTGCGTCGCCGTGGCCGGACTTGGTGGTTGCATTCGTTATCGCCGCGCTGTTCCTGCAATCCGCGTGGAGCATTGTACGGGATGCGCGAAGGGAACTGACCTTGGGACGTTGAGCCGAGCAGCGGATCGCACGCTCGATTCTGTTCAGCCTTAGACTCCGGCCATGCGCATTCTTCAATCGCTCGTACTGTTTCTTGTAGCCGGCCTGATGGAGATTGGTGGTGGCTACCTGGTCTGGCTCTGGCTTCGGAACGACCGCAGTGTGTGGCTCGGCGCCCTTGGCGGACTGCTGCTCTTCCTGTACGGCGTGTTGCCGACGTTGCAACCAGCGGGCTTCGACTTCGGGCGGGTCTACGCGGCCTATGGCGGCGTGTTCGTCGTGATGTCCGTGCTGTGGGGATGGCGCGTCGACGGGATCAAACCAGATGCGGCCACCGTGGCGGGCGCCGCGATCTGTCTCATTGGCGTTGGTGTAATCATGTACTGGCCGCGCCCAGCATAGAGGATGGCGCCACCGCTCAATCATCGCGCCGCACCTCGACAACGTGTCAGTTGCGACAGCCGCGTGGAGCTACACCGAAACCTCAGACGACGTCGGTGCGAGTGGACCTGCGGCCACCCACCCAACGGTTCACCGTCCGAGCGTAGGACTCAAACGGGGCACCAAATCGCGCCCGCAGGGCCATCTCCTCCGCCGGGATCTGCACGCGATCTAAGTAGGCGGTCAGCACTCCTGGCCCGAGCAGCGCGAGAGGCGAACCCAAAGCCACCGCCGCGCCGGCCGCAATGGTCACGAAACCCACGTACATCGGATTGCGAGTCCAACGGTAGACCCCCTCGGCGACGAGTGTCGTGGCGCGCTCCGGGTAGCGCGGATCGACGGTCGTGCGCTGTCGGCGGAACGCTGCGACGCCCGAGGCGGCCACGGCCAGGCCGCCAGCGGCAAAGAGACCGCCGAGCAGTCGGAGCGCGCCCGATGGACGAGCGAAGGGATCGGCAACGGCAGCCGCGGCGCTCAACGCCATGGCGCCGAAAAGCATGAGGATCGGGGGAATTCGCATTGCAGTGAGATGGGAGTTCCGGGAGCGATTGCGCGCGGGCTTGCACGGCGCGAACTGATGCCATTTGGTGGGCGCGCCATCGACAGACGAAGAAGATGCGGCGCTGGTCTCGGCCACCATCAGCGTTCAGGCGTGAGCGTCGAACCCTGGGGTTGTGCGAGCGCCACTGTCCGCGCCGGTACTGAAGTACCAGACGGATCACGATGTGCAGATCTCAGTGACGCCGCCATGCGGTCGATCACATCGTCCGAAGCTGCGTGTTCCAGTCGCTCTGCCTCGTCATCTGCATCCTCACGAGAAACGTTGAGTACCGCGCCGAGATAGCAGGAGAGAATGTTGTGTCGGCGGAGCGTGCGGAGAGCCACCCGTTGACCCTCCGCTGTCAACTGCACGCGGTGGTCTGATTGGCGGACTGCCAGTCCTGCTTCCGCCAATCGTCCAAGCATCCCGCTCACGCTTGCTCGCGCCAGGCCAAGATGCGGCGCCAGTTCGTGGATCGCGGCCGCGCCATCATGACCCGCGAATTTGTGGATCGCTTTGAGACAGTCCTCCGCTGCGGCGGAGAGCTCGTTCACCACCGGCACCGGACGAGGCATCGCGCTTCCCCAAGATGTCAGAAATATGTGGCGAATCCTACTTGGTAGCCGCCCATTCGCGTCGTTGGGTTGCCCAGCAAATCACGCGTCCAGTGTCGGCGGTAATTCGCCTTGAAGACCGTACCCGCGGTTGGGCGAAAGCTGAGTCCCGGCACGATGGCGGTCACCTCGTCGAAGATCCGTTGTCCCGTGGAGCTGAACGTGCCAACGTTGTAGTCGACATGCTCCAGTCGTAGCGCGGCACTGAGCGTCGCATTCTGCAGGCCCAGCACGCGCGTCCGCCACACCGGGACGACCACGTCGACGTGCCCGCCCCACTGCCGCGCACCAAACAGCTCCGCCAGATCGGCTGGTACGTCGACTCGCGTGACCGCAAACTCACCACGGATGCTGATCGCCCGCAGCACGGTGTTGAAGTCGACGGCGGTGATCGAGAGCCGGCGCTGCGCATCGAGCGTCTCACCTTCGGATTTGAATGTGTTGTACACCGCGCCATAGTGGGAGACGCCGATCTCGCCAAGCCGCCGCTGTTGCAGTGCGACACGTCCGGAGAGTGCGGGAGAGCCGTTGTTGTCCCCGGCAAACTGTAGGTCGCGCTTGCCGGCTGACAGCAGTGTTCGGCCGGCGTCATTGAGGATCACGCCGTCGCCAAGCCCGTTCGTCAGATACGCGTCGTAGGTGAGCGTCATGCCGCGCGCGCGCCCACCCACCAGAACACGGCCGTTCGCGCCGAAGCCGACTTCCGACAACGTCGACGGAATGATCTCCGTGGACACGAGTGGCCGGTCGATGAATTCCCAACGCGGACTGTCGTGGTTGAGATTGAACGCGCCAATCGGCGGCAGCAGGACGCCGGCACGCAGGACCAACGCGGGGTCGATCTGAAAATCGAGTTGCGCGGTCTCGATGGCGATCTCCTCTGTTCCGTGCTCGAACTCCAGCTCCGAGAGGAACCGCAGGCGTCGACCCACTGGCGCAAACAGAAAGATGTTGAATCGACGGAGCTCCATCGAGAACCCCTCCCCGACGCCATCCTCGACGAAGTAGTTCGTGTTCGCCTCGGCGTAGCCACCGATGCTGGTGCGACCGACCGACGTGATGAACGGTCGGTTGTACACTGCACCTTGAACCAGCACAGTGTCCGGCGGTGCTTGACGCGGTGGCGCTGGCGGCTGAATACGCGCGGAATCGGCGCGGACTGAATCGACCTGCGCCTGTGCGCTCGTGGCGAAACCAAGTGTGGCGACGAAGAGTGCGATCAGATGGTTCACGCGCATCGGTTCTCCTCAGCGGGCGGAAGCTGGATGTAGATGTTCACGGCATCCACGCTGACCTGATATCTCACGAGCGGCTGCTCGGTGGGGCCCTGCAGCACGGCACCCGCGAACGTGTATTCGCTGCCGTGGCAGGGGCAGGACAACCGGTCGGCGGTCGGCTCGACCTGACATCCCCGATGCATGCAGCGAGTCGAGACGGCCGAGAAGTGTTCCGAGCCGCCGGTCACCGCATCACTTCGCAAATACAGAGGCAGTTCCGTTCCGGGAATCTCAACGAGTACGCCGCTACCGCCAGACAGCTCCGACCGCGGTACCGTGAGACGATCTCCAACGCGTGTGGTCGGCACGTAGCGCGTGCGGGCCGCGCGCGCCGCGCCACACGCGCTGAGCATGACCGGGAGGGCGCCGCACAGCGCGACGGCAATGACGCCATCAGACAGCTGCTCCACCTGATGGAGAAACTGTCGCCGGTTCAGGTTGTTGCGTGCATTGTCGCTCATAGTGACCTCAGGTACGCGAGTAGACGTTCCTGATCAGCGGGAGACAATCGGTCGAACGCCGCTCGACTTCTTGACCCCTCGCCGCCATGAAACCGGATTGCTTCACGAAGGGTTTTCGCTCGGCCGTCATGCAGCAGAAAAGAGGTGCCGCCCTGCGCGCGCTCAGCGAGTCCGATGCCCCAGAGCGGTGCGGTCCGCCATTCCGCCGGCAGGGCGTCGCCCTCCGTGTAGCCATCGTCCAGCTCGGGCCCCATGTCGTGGAGGAGCAAGTCGGTGTACGGGTGAAACTCAACCCGGCTCAACGCGGCGATATCGGATTGGCCCGTTCGGAGTGTGGCCACGTGGCAGCCGACGCATCCGACTCCAGCGAACAGTTGCCCTCCCGCCACAACGTCGGGATTGTCGGCGCGCCGACGCGGCGGCGGCCGCAGCGTGCGCAAATAGAAGACGACGCTATTCAGCACGCCTGACGTTACTTCGGGATCAGCCACGTTGTCGCCGGCGAACGCGCCGACCTGCCGATTAAACACGTCCTTGGGAACGAAGTCAGTCGTGAGCCCCATGTCCTCCGAGTACGCGAATGCCGTTTGATGCAGCAGATTGATCGTGCGTGCCTTCTTGCCAAACCGGCCGATATACTGGCCGTTCAGGGCGAGATGACGTGTCGCAGGACCTGTGCGCACCAGCGTTTCCACCGACACGATGTCGGCAATGAAATCCGATGAATCGACAAAGCTGACGCGTCCGGAAATACCATCGCCGTTCGCGTCGTTCGGATCGGCGATGGCGAGAATCGTGGCATCGTCGACGGACTCGAGGAGCCCAAGACCACTGACGGCAGGCGGGTTGAATCTGGCCACGGCCGTCACGCCCGCCGGTAGCACCTCGGCCAGGTAATTCAGTATGGCGCGGTTCTGAAGCTGCGGCCCACCATGCGCGAGCATGGGATCGAATGCGCCATCTACGGTGCGGCCGAAACGGGTGATGTCGAACAGAGGATGTCCTTTGCCGTCGCCGACGTGGCAGGCCTCGCACGACTGCGCGATGAACAGCGGGCCAAGCCCGTCCGCCAGGGCAAACCGCCGCGCGAACTCGAGATCACCACGGACAAACGCAGCGCGTTGCTGGGGCGACAAGCCATCGATGGGGCCTTCAAGCGCCTCATCGCCCGCTGGAAGCGGAGGAAGCAGTGGTTCGCCGCAGCTGGTCACGGTGGTGGCGAACACAACGACGACGAAGGCCTTCGACCAGCCGAGAGAGAGGCGCACGAAGTTCCTCGACGAGGTAAGAGATGGACGCGCCGCGCGCAGGAGATCGCATCGCAGACTTTCGATTAACAACACTTCTAAATTAGTCTTGCCTAATTTTAATGCAAGGCGCAGCCAGACGCTCCTCCGACTCGCTCGACGGTGTTGCCTCTAGCGTGCCGTCGCCGAGTCGGCTGCCCTCAAAGTCGCAAGTGAATCCGCGCGCGCGTCCTCCTCGGCCTCCTTCGCCAACTCCACCTTGAGGCGACCCATCTGCGTGAGTCCGATGCGGCGGCCGATCCCGGTCGGATCCACCCCGTACTCGGCCGGCAGCACGACCGTCACCGTGAGCACCACGGCGACGGCCACTGCGACCAGCGATACCCGGCCCAGCGAATCGGTCGGCATCACATCTTCTTCAATTCGGAGAACTGCCCCGACGCCTTGACCGTGACGGTCACCGGCTTCTCTCCGTTGTTGCGCCACGACCAGCCGTGCACGCCGTCGAACACCGCCTCAATGCTGCCTTTCTCGGCGGCCGATGACCCGCGCTGATACGTGTGCGCCTTGACGCTCGGATCGTTCGGAACTTCAGCGTGCAGATTGTAGCCCACCTCGCCGCCGTTGGTCTTCCAATCGTACTCGGCCTTCTGACCCTTCTTCATCACCAGCTTCACTTCGATCCGCTTCGTAGGTTCGATCGTCACCGTCATGGAATCGCGACGCGTCTGGACGACCTGTGTTGCAGGAGGCGTGGCCGCCGACAGCGACGGTGAGGAGGACACGATAAGCGCGGCGGTGAGCACCGTCGCAATGGAGAGCGTACGAACGCGAGCGGAGCGGGAAATACGAATCATGGTCGGGGTCAGGTGCGAGTGGTGAAATAACCCGTGAGCTGGTAGCCCACGAGCAGGAGTCCTGCGGACAACAACACCATGTTGGCGGCGAATCCGCCTCGCTCAAAGGAAGGCGAGCGACGCCAGTAGCTCATGGCGATCAGCACGCCCGTCAGCGCGAGCAACTGTCCCGTCTCGACGCCCACATTGAACGCGAGCAGATTCGCCAGCAACCCTTTGGGGTCCATGTCGAAGTCGAGCAACTTGGTGGCCAATCCGAATCCGTGGAACAGTCCGAACACGAACGTCGCGGCGCGAGCGTTCGGCTGCACGCCGAACCACCGCGGAAACGCGCCCACATTGTCGAGCGCCTTATACACGACCGAGAACCCGATGATGGCATCGATCAGGTATGGGCTGACACTCACCTTCATCAGCACGCCGAGAATGAGCGTGCTGGAATGGCCGACGGCGAAGAGCGTCACATACGTCGCGATATCCTTGAGCCGATACAGGTAGAAGATGACGCCGCACAGAAACAGCAGATGGTCGTAGCCGGTGACCATGTGCTTGGCGCCGAGATACAGGAACGGGACGATCCGCACACCGAACGTTTCCTGGATATATCCCTTATCACCGGCCGACACGCCGTGGGCGAAGGCTGGTCCAGCCGTCAGGACCACCAGCAGCAGAGCCGGAACAAGGTGCGCGATGAGGAATCGCGTGGCACGCCAGCGAGTGACATGCGATCGCGTCGAGGTCGCGGTGTCGTCCTCGAAGCGCCTCACTCGCCCTCCCGTGCGTTGCGAATCGCGGCCAGAATCGCGATAGCGTTGCCCACGACTACGCGTGCACTCGTGGCATCGAATCCGTCGGCGAGCTCAATGCCGACAAAACCGCCCTGCTCTGCCCGACGACGCACGCGTTCGAGGCGGAACGCGTGTTCCGTAGCGGACGTCCCGGTTTCGATGATGATGTAGTCGTTTCCCTCGAACTGCACGACCGCCGTGGCGGGCACCGCAAGCATCTCCTCCCCGCCGGCTTCCAGCCCCGCCTTCACGTACATGCCGGGGCGGAGGCCGCGGGCGCTCCGGGCGTCCAGATGTCCGTGCACGGGAAAGACGCGATCCTCACCGGTGGCCTGTCCCACGAGAAACACTCGAGCCGTCCGGTCCATCGTCGGCTCATCGGCCGTACCGAAGCGCACGGTCTGGCCAACGCGCACGCGATCGAGGTCGCGCGCGTAGACGTTGAGCGCGAGATGGAGGTCTGTGGTGCCGATGATCTCGAAGAGGACATCGGTTGGCGCGACATGCTGTCCGATACTGACGTTGCTGCGCTTGATGTAGCCGCCAATGGGGGCGTACAGATTCGCGGCGGGAGCAATGCGGCCGCTGTCGACCGCGCTGCGTGGGATGCCCGCCTGCCGCATCTTCTGTTCGAGGCCCGCAATGCGCGCTTGCATGATGGCCCGCTCCGACGCCACCTGCTGGAAGGTCTTGGCCGCATTCACGTTGTCGCGACGCAATTGCTCCTGACGCGCATAGTCCTGCTCGAGAAAGAGCATGCGCCCTTTGCTCTCCAGATAGTCCTGCTGTAGCTGCGTGAACTCAGGACTCTCGAGCGTCGCAAGCAGCTGGCCTTTGCGGACCGGCATTCCGGGAAGCAGGCCGGCCGTTCGGACATATCCACCGAGCGGCGCAGATACGACCGCCATGCCGCTTGGCTCGACGTCGATGAGTCCATTCAGGCTGATGACGGCGCTGAGCTTGCGCCGCTCGAGCTTGCCGAGCGTGATGGCGGCCAGTCGATACTGCTGGTCGGTGAAGGTCGCTGTGGCAGCGGGCGCCGCTGAATCAGCGCGGGCGGCAGTTGCTGGCGCCGAGGAATCGCTGGTGGCCGCCTTCCCGCCGCCACAGGCGGAAAGAGCGAGCAACAGCAAGGCGGCACCGCGCGGACGATGCGACGGCGGAACGGATGCGGAAGCGGCGACCGCGCGCGAAATGCTGGGCATGGGATCGATCCTCAGTGAATGCCGAGACGAGCGGCGATCTCGATGACGGTACTGTTGAAGCGATAGATGGCGTCGAGTGACTCGAGCTGAATGTCACTGGCCAGCGTGAGGTTCTGGAGATGCTCCACATACGAGATGTCGCCCGCCCGGAAGGCCACATCAGAGTTGCCGATGATGAGCGTCGCCTGAGGCAGCGCCTGCTGCTCGAAGTACCGCAGCGACTGCTGAAGCTTGTCGCGCTCCTGAAGCAGTCGTTTCACCTCGCTGCGTGCCTGCAGCGTTGCCCACTCCAGTTGCGTTTGCGCGATATCCTCAGCGATCCGTGCCGCCGATACGCGCGCCCGCGTCGCACCGGTCACCAGCGGGATACCGATGCCCAGCGAGTAGTACGGCACGCGTTTGCTGGCGCCATCCGTTGGGGGCGTCCCCAGCGTAGATGATCCGCCGCGGAAGGTGACGGCACTGTACCCCAGCAGGAGATCCGGCAGGAGCCGTTGCCGTTCGACACTGGTCGCACGGTTGCTCACGCGCACCTCCTGCTCCAGGCGTGCGAGTTCCGGATTGCCGCTCAGGCGAGCGGTGTCGATCGTGGCCGGCAGCGCGGCCGGTACGAGCCTGAGATCGGCGAGGCGGATCGAGTCGGTCGTCCGCAGCAGTTGCTGCAGTTGCGAGAGCGCGATCGCGCCATCCGCTCGATTCTGCTCCAGGGTATTCCGCACGCGTAGCGCCCGCGTGGCGGAGGCGACACTCTCGAGCCGGGTGCCCTCGCCCGCTTCGAGGCGCGCGCGGCTCGCACGGTCGACTTCGCGGAAGACGCTGTCCTGACTGGTGAGCACGAGCTGCCGGGCCTCGATGTACTGCAGTTGCAGATACGCCCGACGCACCTGCGTCGTGACGGTATTGCGCGCGATGACCACGGCGGACTCGCTGCTCCGCACCTGCTCACGCGCCAGCCTCGCCTGCGCACCGTACAGGGTGGGGAAATCGACGCGCTGCGAGACCCCGAACAGCGCATCGTTGACGCCGGGCGTATTGAACTGTCCGTGCGTGTAGTTCAGCTCCGTTCGTGGGAGCGAGACGGCGCCCTTCGCCAGCGCGCGCTGCACGTTGACGCCAGACTGCGCGACGCGCACGTCACCGTTGCGTGTGAGTGCCTCGTCGATCGCCTGCTGCAGCGTGAGTGTGCGCACCGGAGCGCTCTGCGCGCGCAGTGCCCATGTTGGTACCACGAGCAGGGCGAGCACGGCGGCGATTACCCCGCCGCCCGCCACGACCGGCGTGCGCGGACCACGTGGCGGTCGATCGCCGCTGAAGAAGGAGTAGAGCACGGGCAGCACGATCAGTGTCAGGGCCGTGGCGGAGATCAGTCCGCCGATGACCACCGTGGCGAGTGGTCGCTGGACCTCCGCCCCCGACGAATTCGAGAGCGCCATTGGCAGAAAGCCCAGTGAGGCGACGAGCGCGGTCATCAGCACCGGTCGCAAGCGTACTTCGGTGCCCCGCACAATGCGCTCGTGGATGTCGGCGACCCCTTCGCGGCGCAGCCGATTGAACTCCGCGATGAGCACGATGCCGTTGAGTACCGCGACGCCGAAGAGGGCGACGAACCCGACGCCCGCAGAGATACTGAAGGGCATGCCACGCACGAGCAACGCGAGCACGCCGCCGATGGCTGATAGCGGGATCGCGGTGAAGATGAGGAGGCTCTGCCCTATGGAACCGAACGTGAAGAAGAGCAGCACCAAGATGAGAAAGAGTGCGACCGGCACCGCAATCGACAATCGCGCGTTGGCCTCCTCGAGGTTCTTGAATTGCCCTCCGTAGCTCTCGTAGTACCCGGCGGGGAACGTGATCTGCTCGCGGATCGTGCGCTGGATGTCGCCCACGATGCTCTTCACGTCGCGACTGCGCACGTTGAACCCGACGGTGATCCGCCGTTTGGCATTGTCGCGTTGGATCTGTACGGGTCCGGGCTCGTACGAGATCGTTGCCAGTTCTCGGAGGGGCAGCTGCTGCCCAGACGGGGTGCCGATATTGAGCTGCTCCACGTCGGTGATATCGGCGCGTCGTGCACTATCCAGGCGAACGACTAGATCGAAGCGGCGCTCGTTCTCGTAGACCTTCCCCGCCGACACCCCGGCGAACCCGGTCTCGATCGCCCGATTGACGGCAGCCACGCTCACTCCGTATCGCGCGATCTTGTCGCGATCGAGCGCAATCTTGATCTGCGGCAGCCCGGTAATCTGCTCGACGTACAGGTCTTCGACCCCGTCGATGCCGCCAATCTTCCTGCCCACTTCGCGCGCCAGATCCGAGAGCACGTTGAGATCCTCGCCGTAGAGCTTGATGACGACGTCCTGCTTGGCGCCCGTCAGCAGCTCGTTGAAACGCATCTGAATGGGCTGCTGGAAGCTGAACGTCGCATTCGGAATGACGGAGAGCGCACTCTGCATACGCTCCACCAGTTCTTCTCGGGTCTCGCCGCTCGTCCATTCCTTGCGCGGTTTGAGGATGACCATCATGTCACCCGCCTCGATCGGCATCGGATCGGTCGGGATTTCGCCCGAGCCGATCTTGTTGACGACCTGCGTGACCTCGGGGAAGTTGCTCCGAATGATCGTCTGCGCCTTCTGCGACACGTCGATCATCTGCTGAATGGAGCTCCCCACCGGTACGCGTGTCTCGACCGCAAAGTCGCCTTCATCGAGCTGCGGAATGAACTCGCTGCCCATGCGCGTAAACAGCACGAGCGCCACGACGAACAGCGCGACCGCACCGCCCACCACGGGTAGGCGATGCCGAAGCGCGGCTTCGATCGACGGGCGATAGAGCCGCTGAAATACGCCCATCATGCGATCGGAAAAGTTCGGGACGTGGGACGTCTTCTTGCTGAGCACCAACGCCGACATCATCGGCACGTACGTCAGCGACAGCAGGAATGCCCCCAGGATCGCGAACGACACCGTCTGCGCCATGGGCCGGAACATCTTGCCTTCGACGCCGATGAGCGCCAGCAACGGGAGGTACACGATCAGGATGATCATCTCGCCGAATGCCGCCGACGTGCGGATGCGCCGGGTGGACTCGTACACTTCGTCATCCATCTGTCCGGCCGTCAGCTGCGATCGTGTCTCGCCATCCCCCAGGTGAGACATGCGATGGAGTATCGCCTCGACGATGATGACGGCGCCATCCACGATCAGTCCGAAGTCGATCGCGCCGAGACTCATCAGATTGCCGGAGACGCCGAACAGGTTCATCAGCGACACGGCGAACAGCATCGAGAGCGGAATCACCGAGGCCACGACCAGTCCGCCCCGCCAATTGCCCAGGAACAGCACGAGGACGAACACCACGATCAGCGCCCCCTCGGCGAGGTTCGTGGTCACCGTGCCGATGGCGTTGTCGACGAGCTTCTTCCGATCGAGGAAGGCACCGATGACGACCCCTTCCGGCAGCGTCGTCTTGATCTGTTCGATCCGGTCTTTCACCGCCGTGATCACCTGCGAGGAGTTGGCGCCCTTCAGCATCATGACGATGCCGGTCACGACCTCACCCTCGCCGTTCCGGGTCGCGGCGCCGTAGCGCACGCCGTGGCCAAGTCGTACGGTCGCGACGTCGCGAATGAGCAGCGGCGTCCCGTTCGCCGGCGACGTGACGACAATGCGGGCGATGTCGTCGATCGTCTTGACGAAGCCCTCACTGCGGATGAAGTACGCGCTCGCATTCCGGTCGATGTAGGCGCCGCCGGTGTTCTGGTTGTTGTCCTGCAGCGCGGTGAAGATGTCGGCGATCGTGACGCCAAGACTGCGCATCTTGTCGGGGTCGACCGCGATCTCGTACTGCTTGACCACGCCCCCGAAGCCGCTGACCTCGGCCACCCCCGGCGTGCCGAGCAGCTGCCGCTTGATGATCCAATCCTGAATCGTGCGCAGATCGGTGGGCGAGTACTTCGCTTCGTAGCCCTTCGCGGCGTGAATCTCGTACTGGTAGATCTCGCCCAGTCCGGTCGTGACTGGCGCCATCTCCGGCGTACCGATCGACTCGGGAATGTCCTTGGACGCGACCGCGAGTCGCTCGGCCACCTGCTGTCGGGCCCAGTACAGGTCCACCTCTTCGCCGAAGACGATCGTGACGATCGAGAGGCCGAAGCGAGAGAAGGAGCGCATGTCCTGGATGCCGGGAATGCTGACCATCCCCTGCTCGACCGGGAACGTGACGAGCTGCTCCACCTCCTGTGCCGCGAGCCGCGGGGCCTGCGTGATCACCATGACCTGATTGTCGGTGATATCAGGCACCGCATCGATCGGCAGGCGGGTCAGCGAGTACGATCCCCAGCCGATGAGCGCGAGCGTCATCAGGCCGATGATCAGCTTGCGCCGGATGGAAAAATGAATGACGGCGTCTAGCATGACGCCTGCGCGCGCAGCGCCGCGCCGCGACCGTAGAGTCGGGGCCGCGTGTGGACCTTGGGCAATGTCACGGATGTGCCAACGGTGAGGTCGGGCGGACGGGCGCTCAGAGGAGGCCGATCAACAGCCGACGCGTTTCACGAACGAGAACGCCACAAACCGCCGCGCGAGAAGCGCGTCGGTTCGGTCAGACCGTCGGTGGTGCCCGCAGCTGTGGCGGCGGACCGGTGTGCGGGTCCCCTCGCGGACGCGCGACATCCTCGCAGGCGGCGTCGCAGCGCTCCGTATCGAAACGCACGGCCGGCAGCTCGGCGAGCCGTGCGGGAGCTGGCAGAGCGGCGGCTATTCGCGGAGGAAGGCCGTCGTCGGTCTCGATATCGTCGTGCTCACCGTGGTGGTCAGTCGACTCCACGCTGGCATGCGATGCGGCGTCGTGGTGCGCGTCTGCGGTGGCCTCGAGCTGCTCGTGCGCAGCGCGATCCGCCGCTTGGCGCTGGTGCGCGACGCCGTGCGCGATCGCCCCGCCCGGCGCCCAGAGGACGCCCAGTAGGAGGAACCACCAGGGAAGCCGGGTCGACCGGCGGCGCGCGCGCATCCTGCAATAAGGGGGGCTGCGGATGTGGTCGTCAAGGGAACGCGGGTTCCAGACCGCTGACCAAGGGCGTCGCGCACGCAACACCTCGTGGAGAGTGGGCGATTTCCCGACAGCGCGGCGAAAATTCGGCCGTAGGTTGAAGAGTGTATCCTTTCGCTCACGTGCCTCGCCCATGAATCTCGCCGTAAGACAGCTTCTAGGCAGTCTGAGCGTTCTCGTCACGCTCATCGGGTCGCTCGGGGCCGCGCGCCCCTGCGGAGCAGGGTCAGCAGCGGGCGTGAATGACGAAGCCACGACGGCCATGGCCATGGCGCATGGGCATTCCTCGTCGGCGAACAGCATGCCGATGGACCGTGCCGTTGGGGAAGCCGCGAAGAGCGAGAGAGAGAGAGAGAGAGAGAGCGGAGCTATCGGACCGACTGAACAGTCGACACCGACCCAGCACGTCCCCTCACAGGCGTGCCCTGGGTCGAGCCACTGCACGACGTGCGCTCCCATTCCCCGAGCGGTACAGGTGTTGAGCGTCGCCGTGGTCATGACGCCGCCGCCTCAAGCGCGCGTGTTCACGCCGCGCGATCTGTCCCACGAGCCCCCTGTCAGTACCGATTGAAGATTGCACAGAAGTGCCGACCGAAATTGCACACTCGGGACGCCTCCTGAGCGTCTGACGGAAGACGCTCCCCTGTCGGATCTTGGCCTTCTGCCCTTGAGGGAGGAGGCCGGTGTACAGTCGGGATACCCTAGTGTTACTCAAGCACTTACTGGAGTCCGGGCAGCCGAAAGCGGCCATTGCTCGGGAGTTGGGAATCAGTCGCCGCCTCGTGTATCACCTCATCGAGACCGGCCAGTTGGAGCGCGATGTGTCGGCCGAGTCGCCGCGGACGCGCGTGGCACTTCCGGCCAAGCTGGAGCCGTTCAAGCCGCTGATCCAAGAGCGGCTGACCGCGTTTCCGGCGCTGTCATCGGTGCGACTGCTCGCGGAGTGTCGCGCGGCCGGCTACACCGGGGGCTACTCGCAATTGACCGAGCATGTGCGGCGCGTGCGACCGCGGCCTGCACCAGAGCCAGTGGTGCGCTTCGAGACGCCCGCCGGCCTGCAAGCGCAGTTCGACTTCGCCGAGTTTCGCTTTCCGTGGGGCAAGCGCTACGCGGTCCTGACGGTGCTCGGCTACTCGCGCTTCTTGCACGTCGACTGGGTGCCGCGGCAGACGGCACTCACGGTGATGCAGTCCCTCGAGCGCGCCTTTGCGGCCTTTGGCGGCGTGCCGCAGGAGCTGCTCTTCGACCAGATGAAATCCGTGATCGTCGAGGATCATCGCGGCACCGGCGGACGACTCCTCGAGAATGCCGAGTTCGCACGCTTTGCCGCGCACTGGGCGTTTCGCATCCGCGCGTGCCGTCCGTATCGCGCGAAGACGAAAGGAAAGGTCGAGCGACCCGTGCACTATCTGCGCGACAATTTCGTCTACGGCCGCAACTTTCTTGGTGATGGCGATCTGGCCGCGCAGACGGCCCTGTGGCTCGACACCGTGGCGAATGTCCGCGTGCATGGCACGACGCGCGAACTGCCCGTGGTGCGCCTCGAGCGCGACGAGCGGACCGCGCTGCAGCCCCTCGCCGCGCGGCCGTATCGCTCGCTCGTGCTCGAGCCGACGCCGGTCACGCGGAGCACGACCGTGGTGGCCAGTCCGGTGGCGGTGGAGCGGCGGCGACTCACCGCCTATGCCGAGCTCGTCGCGGAGGCCGTCTGATGCCGCCGACCGCCCCCGCGTCGCTCCGCGACCGTCTGCGTACGCAGCTCGCGGATCTCAAAATGCCCGGCGCGCTCGAAGCGCTCGATGACATCCTGCGCCAAGTCGATGGTGGCCAGCTCGCTGCTGGTGAAGCGATCCATGCGGTGCTCCACTCGCAGATACGGCTCCGCAATCAGCGTCGCCTTCAAACGGCGATGCGGAGCGCCCGCTTGCCCGCCGTGAAGACGCTCAGCGACTTCGACTTCACCTTCCAGCCCACCATCAAACGCGAGCAGCTCGACAATCTGCACACGCTGAGTTTTCTCGACCGCAAAGAGAATGTGGTCTTTCTCGGGCCGCCTGGCGTCGGCAAGACGCACTGTAAGTATTCGGGAAGC
>NZ_DLHL01000063.1:0-42677 GCF_002483225.1 Gemmatimonas sp. UBA7669
TACCCGTTCCCATCCCGAACACGGTCGTCAAGCCTGACAGCGCCGATGGTACTCCGGGCGAGAGCTCGCGGGAGAGTAGGCCGTTGCCGGCACCCTTAGCAACGCCCCCGTCATACTCCGGTATGGCGGGGGTTTTGCGTTTGTGGCCGTTCAGTTTCCATGGCCCCTTTCCATCAAATGACGGTAGCGTCACCACGCGCCACCGTGTACCCTTCGACTCGCTTGAATCCCACCTCTGTCCCTTTCGCATGACCCGAGCTGGCATCGTTACCGTGGCTGGATTCCCGAACGCTGGGAAGTCCACGCTGCTCAATCGGCTGGTCGGGGAGAAGCTGGCAATCACCTCGAACAAGCCGCAGAGCACGCGGCATCGGGTGGTGGGTATTCGCACCGAGGGCGAGGCGCAAATGATCATCCTCGACACCCCCGGTCTGCTCGAGCCGCGCGATACCTTGCATAGCGCCATGCGGAACGCCGCCCTGGCGGCCGTTCGCGACGCCGATGTGCTGGTGCATGTCGTGGACGCCACAGGTAATATCCCCGGCTCCTTTGCCGAGGCGGCCCATCTGGAGCAGGCGCCGCGCGCCGTGGTGCTGCTGGCGCTCAACAAGGTGGATCTGCTCGATGCCGCGAGGCGCGAGGCGTTGACGCTGCGCTACCCTGAGGCCGTGCAGATCTCCGCCATCAAGGGCGAAGGCATGGAGCAGTTGGTGACAGCCATCACCGACAGATTGCCAACGAGTCCGTATTACTATCCGGACGATGAAATCTCCACGCAGCCCGTGCGGTTCTTCTGCGCGGAGTTCGTGCGAGAGACGGCCATGGAGCAGCTTGGCGACGAATTGCCACATGCGCTGGCGTGTGAAATCGAAGAGTATCGGGAAGGCTCGTCCCCGCTGTACATTCGGGCCGTCCTGCATGTTGAACGTGAAAGTCAGAAGCGCATCGTGATCGGAGCCAACGGACAACAGATCAAGAAGTTGGGCAAGAGCGCGCGAGCCAAGATCGAGCGCTTTGTTGGCCAGCCGGTCTATCTCGACCTCTGGGTCAAGGTGTTGCCGAATTGGCGACGCAACCGCGGTGCGGTCATGCGACTTGGGTACGGCGACCCCAACTCGCGCGCGTGATGCGGTCCTCTGGCAAACGCGCGTGCCGGGATGTGCTGCAGGCTCTCGGCGCGGCTTTCCTTCTTGCTGCAGCGCCCATGTCGCTTGCTGCGCAGAGCGGTGGACTCTTTCTGCTGGCGCCATTCGGTTCGCGTGCCGTGGGCAGCGGTGAAGCCGTGGCCGCCGACACCGCGCTGGGCACTGAGGCCATGTGGTGGAATCCCGCGGCGCTGGCGCGACTGAACAAGCGCGAGCTGGCCGTGCACAACTCGGCGACCATCGTCGCCAACAGCAACATGCTGGCCTTCTCGGTGCCCTCCAAGGTCCTGGGCACACTGGCCGCGTCGGCGTATCTCGTGGACTATGGCGACCAGGAGAACACGGACAATCAGGGCAACATTCTTGGCACCATCACCAATCGCAATTACCAACTCGCGGTGTCGTATGCCACGCCCGTGGGCAAGGCCTTCAGCGCAGGACTGACGTACAAGTTCGTGATGTTGCGCTTCGCCTGTACCGGGATTTGTGGTTCTGTGCCCGTACTCTCCGGCTCAACCAGTGCCCTGGATCTCGGGGCGCAGTATGTCCTGCCGACCCGTCTGCCGATCACGGTGGGCCTGTCGGTACGCAACGTAGGCCCCGCCCTGCAAATCCGTGATGCAGAGCAGGCCGATCCGCTGCCGCGTGTGGTGCAGGGCGGTGTGCGCACCCGTGTGCCCATCAAGGCGCTGGCAGATCGTGAGGCGTCGCTTGAAGTGAGCGGCGACCTCATGAGCGCATCCGCAATTGGCGGTGCGGCGGCTGGGGTGGGGGCGGTGCTCGGCTACAAGGACGTGCTGTTCCTGCGTGGCGGCTACAAGATGCAGGAAGGGCAGGGACGCGGACCGTCGATTGGGTTTGGCATTCAACGCGGGGCATTCGGCCTCGACATCGCCCGTCGCTTCGATGCGTTCTCGTCGTCGCTGGTGGGTCAGCCGCCCACGTACGTCACGCTGCGGACGCGATTCTGATGCGCGCACGGCTGTCCTGGCAGGCTGCGCGACGGCTCGGCCTCGGCATCGTGTGCTGCGCGGCGACGCTGCCGGCACAGGCGCCGGTGGCGCTGCGTCGAGAGATGCCGTCGGTGACGCAATCGCTCGTAACGCCGCTCGTATCGCCGCGCGTATCGCCGCTCGCGTCAACGCTTGCCCCGCCGCAGGCCTGGCGTGCGGACTCGCTGAAGGCCCCCTGGTGGGCCCCACTGGCTTCGCTGGCCATCCCCGGCAGTGGACAGTATGCCCTGGGCCAGCAGCGCAGTGTCGCCTATCTGGTGGCCGAGGGCTTTCTGATCGTGCAGTACTTCTCCGCACTGCGCGACGGAAACCGGGAACGCGATACCTATCGGTCGATTGCCGCTGAGGTGGCCCGCCAGCCCTTTGCGGGACCCAAGCCGCTGGGCACATGGGATTACTACGAGACCATGCAGCACTTCCTCGAAAGCGGCGTCTACGACCGCGTTCCTGGGGGCGCCGTTGATCCCGAAATGGACCCGACCACCTACAACGGGGCTCGCTGGCAACTGGCGCGCGAGACGTACTGGCGGGACCCGGACAATGCGCCGCCGGTGGCCAGCCCCGAGTACCAGCGGGCTCTCGCCTTTTACCTCCAGTACGCCGTCACGGACGAGTACCGCTGGAGCTGGCGTGATGCCCAGCTCCAGCAGGATGTCTACAGGCAGACCATCAACTCGGCCAACCGCAGCTACCAGCGGGCGGTGAACTACCTCGGTGTGGTGGCCGTGAACCATCTGGCCAGCCTCGTGGACGCGTATGTGAGCGTCCGGGTCCGCCGCTTTGGCGGGGTGGCTGGGGTGGCCGTTGGGGACGTCAAGACGCGCTATGTGCCCATGGGCGACCCGGCCAACGGTCAAGGAGCCTGGCAGGCGGGTGTCTCCCTGCGACGGACGCGCTAGCCCAGCCATCCCCCCAGGGCAACGTTTGGGCAACGCGTGAGCAAAGTGTGAGCAAAGTGTGAGCAAAGTGTGACGCTCCGCACGCCGTGCCAAATGCCCGAAGTTGATCGTCCATAGGTTACGGCCCTTATTGGACCGATCCTCCGTTCCGCCGGGCGCTGTCCGGCGGGGCCGGTTTCGTGCCCGCTTCTCCGACTCCGCATGACCGCCACACCAGACGACCAGAGCGCGATGATTCTCACGCGACGCGTGGTCGACCCGTTGTGGCTGACGGAGTTTCTGACCGACGCGACGCGTGGTTGCCTGCGCACGGACCGGGCCGACCTCATCGTCGCAGGCTCCCTCAAGTCGCGGCCGCGTGTCATCGTGCTTGATGCCTCAACGATGGCCGGGGCCGGCGATGCCGGGGCGGACGCAACCACCGATGCTGCCTGGCTGGACGAGGCGCTGGCGGCCTGCCGTCGGCTCAAGCGCGACGCCTTCACGGGAATCATCCCGGTGCTCATGCTGGTGCCCGAAGCGGGTTTGGCGGCCGCCTTTGAGGCGGGGGCGGACGAAGTGCTCCGCGACGATGTGCCGGCCGAGGAAGCGGCCACCCGCGTGCGGGTCATGCTGCGCCGGAGCGACCGTGACGTGGATGTGCACCCGTCTACGCGTCTACCGGGCGCCCGCGAGATTGCTGCGGAGTTGGCCAGACGCGTTGCCAGTGGCGAGAAGTTCGCGGCCTGTTATGCCGATCTCGATCACTTCAAGGAATTCAACGATCGCTACGGCTACCACCAGGGTGACAAGGTCATCCAACTGGTGGCCCGCATTCTCCACGACGTGGTGAAGGGCTGGTGCGGGGCCGAGGGCTTTGTGGGGCACATCGGCGGTGATGACTTCTTGTTCACCATCCCACTCGCGGCCGTCTCGCGCGTGTGCGATGATATCGTGCAGGTCTTCGACGAATTGGTGACCTGGCAGTATTCCGAGCAGGACCGCCGCGTGGGATATTTCTTTGGCAAGGATCGCCGAGGACAGTTGCACCGCGTGCCCCTGATGACGTTGTCGGTGGGCGTGGTCACCAATCAGCGGCGTCATTTCACGCGGGCAATCGAGGTCAGCGAGTTGGCGACGGAGATGAAGAGCTACGCAAAGACGTTACCGGGTTCGGTGTGGGCAGTGGATCGTCGTCGTGATGAGCAGACGCCGGCCTTCACGCCCGCCATCCCCGACTCCCGTGTTCGCGGTGACACCCGCTCGGCCGGAGGTGCCGCGTGAACGTCAGTTGCCCGGAGTGCCGTTCGGTGTTTCGCGTGGATCCGGCCAAGGTGCCGGCCACCGGTGTACGCGCCCGCTGCAGCGTGTGCGGCGGCGTGATTGCGATAAGCGGCGGCACATTGCCGGTGTCCATCACGCCGGCCAACGCCGCGGCCGCCGTGCCGGCCTTTGGTGGTGGTGCCTCGCGCGCTACCCCTGCCCGCGGAGTGGCCGCCAGCGCGACGCCGGCGGCCGTTGCGCCGGTGTCTGCCCCACGCAACACCCCGGTGTATGCGCCGCCGCTGCGCAGCGCGACGCCGCAGTCCTCGCCCGCGCTGGTGCCCCAGTCGCCGTCCATGACGCCGAGGGCTACGCCGAGTTTGACGCCAAGGGCGACGCCCGCCCAGGACGCGCCACCGGCGCCACGTCGTTTCGGCACGCCGCGTTCCGCCACGCCGGTGGTGTCGCCGCGGATCGGCACGCCGGCCGCGGGCACACCAGCGGCCGGCATGGCTGCACGGGCCACCCCCGTCGCCGGCACGCCAGCGGCGGGCCGTCGACCCATCAATCCCTTCCTCAAGGCGGATCCCGCCGAGCGGGCGCGGCGTCTGGCGCGGGCCCTGGTCAGTGACCTCGTGGCGTATCAGCCGAAGAAGCGCGAGGAGGGGCTGCGCGACGGCACACTGCGGCAATTGTTCCGCGAGGAAATCAAGAAGAGCTACGAGGAGTATGTAGAGCAGGTGGGTCGGGACGTAGCGGAGCAGTCGCCGCATTTCCAGGACGCCCTCAACGACATTCTTGCTGGCGGACGCCGCCTCTTCTGAACCCGGCGGGAACACGCGCCCCCGACTGTCGGGACGCGCGTGGACCCGATAGCTTGCAAAGGTTCGAGGCAGGTCATGCAGCAGGCACATCCCGGGCCGCTTTCCCCTGCGGAAAGCGGCTCGCGTCGTACGTGGAGGCGACAATGCAGGACGGCGAACGCCTGAAGGTGCTCGCGCGGGCTGAAGAACGGCTCGCGGACATGCGGAGGTATCTTTGACGTCGAGAGCAAGCGCTCGACGCTGAACGCATACGAAGAAGAGATGGCCGACGCGGCTTTCTGGAACGACCAGGAGCATGCGCGCGACATCGTTCAGCAGGTCAAGGTATTGAAGGGGTGGGTGGAACCCACCGAATCGCTGACGTCGCGCATCGCGAGTGCGCGCGAACTCGACGAACTGCTGGCGATGGAGCCGGACGCGGGCATGAACGCCGACCTCGATGCGGAAGTGGAGCGCATTGTGGTGGAGCTCGATGCCTTCGAGCTCAAGTCGCTGCTCCGCGGCAAGGACGATTTCCGCGACGCGCAGGTCGAAATTTCGGCGGGTGCCGGTGGCACGGAGGCCCAGGACTGGGCCAGCATGCTGCTGCGTCTCTACACGCGCTGGGCCGAACGCAAGGGTTTCGAGATCGAGATGCTCGACTTGTCCGAGGGCGAAGAAGCCGGGATCAAGGGCGCCGTCCTCGAAATCAAGGGACAGTTCGCCTATGGCTTCCTGCGCCCCGAGTCCGGGGTGCATCGTCTCGTGCGAATTTCACCGTTCGACTCGCAGGCGCGTCGCCACACGAGTTTTGCATCGGTCTTCGTGTATCCGGTGGTGAACGAGGAGATCAACATCGAGATCCGCGAAGAGGATCTCCGGATCGACGTGTATCGTGCCTCGGGTGCCGGTGGGCAGCACGTCAACAAGACCTCGTCGGCCGTGCGCATCACGCACTTGCCCACGGGCATCGTGTGTGCCTCGCAGCAGGAACGCTCGCAGTTCAAGAACAAGGCCACGGCGATGAAGCAGCTCAAGAATCGCCTGTATCAGCTCGAGGCGGAGAAGCAGGCGGCGGTGAAGGCCGCGTTCGACGCCAACAAGCAGGATGTGACGTTCGGCAGTCAAATCCGCAGCTACGTCTTCCAGCCCTACACGATGGTCAACGACCACCGCACCGAGCTCAAGATCGCCGACGTGCAGAAAGTGATGGACGGCGACATCGATCCGTTCATCCAGGCCTACCTCAAGCAGGAGAGCGCCGCTGGCGCCGAGGGAGGCGTGGCGTGAGTGAAGAACTGAACTTCCTGATGCAGGCTCGGCGCGAGAAGCTCGACCGCTTGCGGGCGGCTGGCGTGGAACCCTTTGGGTACTCGTTCGATCGCACGCACACGGCGGCGGAAGCCGTGGCGGCATTGGGCAGCAGCGAAGAGGGTCCGGAGGTCACCGTAGCCGGTCGTCTCGTGTCGTGGCGCAGCCAAGGCAAGACGGCGTTCGCGCACCTGGCTGACATGGACGGCCGTGTGCAGTTGTACTTCCGCAAAGACGAAATCGGCGACGCGGCCTTCGCGCAGCTGGGCGATTACGACCTGGGCGACTGGGTGGGCGTGCGTGGCACGATGATGCGCACGCGCACGGGCGAGGCCACGATCAAGGTGGTGCAGGTGGAATTGCTGTCCAAGTCACTGCGTCCGCTGCCGTTGGGCAAGGAGCAGGTGGTGGACGGGCAGCTCGTGCGCTATTCGGCCTTCAGTGATACCGAGCAGCGCGCGCGGCAGCGCTATGCGGACCTCGCGGTGCATCCCGAAGTGCGGGCGCTGTTCCGTGCCCGCTCGGTGCTCACGCGCGCCATCCGCTCGCACCTCGATGGCCTGGGGTACCTCGAAGTGGAGACGCCGGTGTTGCAGCCGCTGTACGGCGGTGCCGCGGCGCGTCCCTTCATCACGCACCACAACACGCTCGACATGCCGCTGTATCTGCGCATTGCCGACGAGTTGTACCTGAAGCGCCTCATCGTGGGCGGCTTCGAGCGCGTGTACGAGATCGGCCACGACTTCCGCAACGAAGGCATCGACCGGACGCACAATCCGGAGTTCACGATGCTCGAGTTTTACGAGGCGTTTGCCGACTACACCACCATGATGGAGCGGGTGGAGTCGCTGCTGGTGGCCGCCTCCGATGCGGTGCGTGCCATTCCCATCGTGGGTGAGAAGGTGCCGCAGCTGGTGACGCCGTTCCCGCGCATTGAGTGGGTGCCCAGTCTGTCGAAGGCGGCGGGTGCCGACGTCATGGCGGCCAGCGATGCCGAGTTGCGAAGCATGGCCGAGCGCATTGGTGTGTCCAAGGTGTCCACCCTGAGTCGGCCCAAGCTGCTCGACGAGATGTTCCAGGAACTCGTGGAGTCGCGCATCGATACACCGACGTTCGTGGTGGATTATCCGAAGGAACTCTCGCCGCTGGCCAAGCCCAAGCGCGGTGGCCCGGAAGGCATCACGGAGCGCTTCGAGCTGTTTGCCAAGGGCAAGGAACTGGCCAACGCCTTCTCCGAGCTCAACGACCCCATCGATCAGCGCGAGCGCTTCGAGGCGCAGGCGGCGCTGCGTGCCGCGGGTGACGACGAGGCGAGCGGTGTGGACGAGGATTATCTGCGCGCGATGGAGTACGGCATGCCGCCCACGGGCGGCGTGGGCATCGGCATCGACCGGTTGTTCATGTACCTCACGGACACGCACAACATTCGCGATGTGATCCTGTTCCCCACCATGCGGCCGGAGTAGTCGCATGCGTGCGCTCGAGATGGCGATTGCCTGGCGTTACCTGCGCAGTCGGCGCGGGTCGCGGCTGTTGTCGCTCAGTAGCGTCATATCCATCGCTGGCGTCGTGGTGGGCGTTTCGGCGCTCATCATCGTGATGGGGGTGATGAGTGGGTTGCAGTACTATCTCCGCGAACGCATCCTCGTGGGCAGTCCTGATGTGCGCGTGCTGCCGTATGGGGACGACATGCGGCTGCGAGACTGGCAGCCGGTCCTGGAGCAAGTGCGTCGTGCGCCCGGTGTGGAACGCGCCGCGCCCTTTGTGCAAACGCAAGCGCTGGTGCGCAACTTGCGCGGGTATCCGACGGGTGCGCAGGTGGTGGGACTGCCACCTGCCGGCGACGGCGAAGTCACCGCCATACGGCAGCAGGCCATTCTGGGGGAGTTCGCGTTCCGCCGCGAAGGCGTGGACCTGCCGGGTGTGGTATTGGGCCGCTTGCTGGCGTCCAAGCTGAACGCGTTCCCCGGTGACACGGTGGTGCTCTACGGTGTCGGCACGCAGGAGATCAACGCGTCCACCGGCATGCTCATCCCGGGCTACGATTCACTGGTGGTGACCGGGCTCTTCGAAACGGGTCTGTACGACTACGACGATGGCTGGGCCTATGTCTCGCTGGAGGCGGCGCAGCGATTCTCTGGGTTTGGCGAGGATGTGACGGGCATCGAAGTCAAGACTGCCGATCGCAACGCAGCGCCGGCGGTCGCCGACACACTGCGCGCCACATTGACAGCGCCGGTGCGGGCGATTTCGTGGCAGGAGCACAATCGCTCGTTCTTTCAGGCCCTCAGTCTCGAGAAGCTGGGCATGGGCTTCATTCTGCTGCTGATATTTGTGGTGGCAGCATTCAACATCGTCAGCACACTGACCATGGTCGTGTCGGACAAGACCCGTGAGATCGGCATTCTGCGTGCCATGGGCCTGTCGGCGACGTCTGTGCGTCGGGTCTTTCTCTGGCAGGGCGTGGTCATTGGGGCGGTCGGCACGGTGGGCGGATTGGTGCTCGGCATCAGCCTTGCCTGGCTGCTGGAGGCCAAGCAGTTGATCGCCCTCGATCCGTCGGTGTACCTCATCGATCATCTGCCGGTGAGGCTCGATATCCCAGACATCGTGCTCATTGTCGGTGTCAGTTTCGTGGTCTCCACCCTCGCGACCCTGTATCCGGCCGCACAAGCGGCCCGCCTCTACCCGGTGGAGGCCATTCGCCATGAGTGAGACCGCTCAGCAAGCCCAAGGCGCTGTGGCCCCAGTGGTGGCAGCCGAGGGTGTGGTCATGGAGTACCGCGGCGGCGATGGCATGATTCTGCGCGTGCTCGATGAGGTCGCCATCGAGGTACAGCGCGGCGAGATGGTGGCCATCGTGGGGGAGAGCGGGGCCGGCAAGAGCACCCTGTTGCATGTGCTGGGGGCGTTGGACCGCCCGACGGCCGGCCGGGTGCGCCTGGATGGTCAGGCGGTGGAAACCCTCAGTGACGAAGCGGTGGACGCGCTGCGCAACCGGACGGTGGGCTTCGTTTTCCAGTTCCACCATCTCCTGCGCGAATTCTCGGCTATCGAGAACGTCATGATGCCGCTGAGGATTAGTGGAATGGAGGAGGCCGAGGCCCGGGAACGGGCGGCCGGTCTGTTGGCCCGCGTGGGGCTGGGGGAGCGCCTGCATCACCGGCCGGCGGCCATGTCGGGCGGAGAGCAGCAGCGTACGGCGGTGGCGCGGGCCCTGGCAGCCCGCCCGGCGGTGCTGCTGGCAGATGAACCAAGTGGCAATCTCGACCGTTACAACGCTGAGCGGTTGCACGACCTGTTTGCGGAACTGGCCCGCGAGCAGTCTCTGGGGTTGGTGGTAGTCACCCACAACCAGAGTCTGGCGGCACGGGCCGATCGAGTGCTTTCGTTGGTGGGAGGACGGTTGGTGGAGTCGGATGTCCGGGGGGACGGCTGATGCTGTGCGACAGCTGCAAGGAACGGGATGCGGTGGTGCACCTGACGCGGATCGTGGATAACGCGGTCACGCAGTTGCATCTCTGCGAAAAGTGCGCGGCGGCGAAGGGCGTGGAGACCACGCTTTCGGTGCCGCAGCACCCGTTGGGTGACATTCTGCAGGCGGTGCAGCAGCAGGCGCCCAGCACAAGTGAAGACGCGGCGGCCTGCGCGTTCTGCGGAGCCACGGCGCGTGATTTCCGCGCCAGTGGCCGGCTGGGTTGCGCGCACTGCTACGATGCCATGGAGCACAGCCTGCGCGAGTTGCTGCGGCGGCTGCATGGCAGCTCGCGTCATGTGGGTCAGCGTTACGATGCGCCGGTCACCCATGTGCTGGAGAAACCGGACACGCTGCACGACTTGCGGGACCGTCTGCGCCGCGCCGTCGAGGCGGAGCAGTTCGAACTGGCGGCGTCGCTCCGCGACCGCATTCGCCAGTTGGAGACGGAAACCGTATGACGAGTCCGCGCCCCGAGCTCGACTTGTCACTGCTGCCCGATGGTGGTGTGCAGTGGCTGGATGCATCGGGCCCCAATAGCGACGTGGTGATCTCCACTCGCATGCGATTGGCGCGCAACGTGAGCGGTTATGCGTTCACCGGACGGGCCCGCGATGGCGAGCGACTGCGTTTGCTGGCCCAGGTGCGTGATGCGCTGGGCGGTGTGCCCACACTGCGCAGTTCGGTGCTGGTGCGCCTCGATGAACTGGAGGCGGTGGATCGCCAGCTGCTGCATGAGCGGCATCTGGTGAGCAAGGAACTGGCCGGCCTCGATCCGCAGCATCCGGTGCGCTCAGGTGCTGCGGCCTTTCTGGGTGAACAGGCCGGCTTGCTGGTCAACGAAGAGGATCACCTGCGGCTGCAGGCTTTGCGGTCGGGCTTCGCCGTGGCGGAGGCCTTCGGAGCCGTAACGCGGCTCGATCGTGAGCTGGGCGCGCAGCTGCCCTATGCCTATCACCGCGAGTTCGGATTCCTCACGGCCTGTCCGACCAATACGGGCACCGGATTGCGGGCCTCGGTGTTGATCCACTTGCCGGGACTGGTGCTGACCAAGGAAATCGGCAAGGTGCTGGCCGGCCTGCAGCAGATGGGCCTCACGTATCGCGGGTTGTACGGCGAGGGGAGTGAGGTTGTGGGCAACTTTTTCCAGTTGTCCAACCAGACCACGCTGGGACGATCGGAAGAGGAGTTGCAGGACCTGCTCGTGCGCGTCGTGCGTCATGTGATCGAGCGCGAGGAGGAAGCCCGTCGTGTGCTGGTGCGGGATGCGGGCTATATTATCGAGGACAAGTTGTGGCGCGCCTACGGCACATTGCGGTACGCCCGCAGTCTGACGTTCGACGAAGCCATGAACTACCTGAGTGGCGTGCGACTGGCGGTCGGTCTGAAACTGATCACCGGGCTCAGTGTATACACTCTCAACAAGCTCCTGATTTTTGCGCAGACGGCACACCTCTCCCATGGCGAGGGGCGGGTGCTGACGGATGGCGAAGCAAACCTGGCCCGTGCCCGCTATGTGCGGCAGGTCCTGGTGAGCGAAGGCGGTGGTGTCGAATGAACCGCTTCCCAACGACCCTGAGGGGACGATGAACGGCTACAACTTCACCGAGCGGGTGCGGAAGGTCCTGGCCATGGCGCGCGAAGAAGCCGCGCGACTGCACCATGAGTACGTGGGCACGGAGCACATCCTGCTCGGCCTGATCCGCGAGGGGGAAGGGGTTGCGGCAGCAGTGCTGCAGAACCTCAACGTCGATCTCGACGACGTGACCACCAAAATCGAGGATACGGTCAAGAAGGGGAAGGCGGCGCAGGCCACCGGCCCGGATCTGCCGTATACATCGCGCGCCAAGAAGGTGCTGGAATTGGCCATGGCCGAGGCGCGCGATCTCAACCACAGCTATGTCGGCACCGAGCACCTGCTGCTTGGCCTGCTCCGTGAGGAGAAGGGCATTGCCGCGCAGGTGTTGACGGACGCGGGCGTCAACCTCGAAGCGGCGCGCGCTGAAACGCTGCGCCTGCTCGGCACGGAAATGCCGCAGGGTGGCACACCGCCGGCCGCCGAAAAGGCGGGCAGCGGGGCACCGCCGTCGGCCGCGTCGTCCTCGTCGGCCAAGGGCGAGAAGAAGTCCAAGACGCCGGCACTCGACCACTTCTGCCGCGACCTCACGCAGCTGGCGGCCGAAGGGCAGCTCGATCCCACGATCGGGCGTGCCAAGGAAATCGAGCGCGTCATGGAAGTGCTCACGCGCCGCAAGAAGAACAATCCGGTGCTCATCGGCGAACCCGGTGTAGGCAAGACGGCCATCGTCGAAGGGCTGGCACAGCTCATCGCGAACGGCGACTGCCCCGATTCGCTGCGCGACAACCGCGTGCTGTCGCTGGACATGGCGGCGGTCATTGCGGGCACCAAGTATCGCGGTCAGTTCGAGGAGCGCCTCAAGGCGGTCATGAACGAGATCGCGCAGAACAAGCAGGTCATTCTGTTCATCGACGAGCTGCACACGCTGGTCGGTGCCGGAGCGGCCGAAGGCGCCATCGACGCCAGCAACATGCTCAAGCCGGCGCTGGCGCGCGGCGAGCTGCAGTGCGTCGGTGCGTCCACGCTCAACGAGTACCGCAAGTACATCGAGAAGGACGGTGCGCTCGAGCGTCGCTTCCAGACCGTGGTGGTCGATCCGCCGTCAATCGACGAGACCGTGCAGATTCTGCAGGGCCTGCGCAAGAAGTACGAGGATCACCACCGGGTGAACATCCCCGACGAAACGCTGTTGGCGGCGGCCAAGCTGTCGGAGCGCTACATCACCGATCGCTTCCTGCCGGACAAGGCCATCGACGTCATCGACGAGGCGGGTGCGCGCGCGCGCCTGGCCGCGCAGGTGCCGCCGGCGGAAGTGGCGGAGCTCAAGGAACAGCTCGAAAAGATCAACGCCGACAAGGAAGCGGCGGTCCGCGACCAGAACTTCGAGCGCGCGGCCTCGCTGCGTGACACGGAGCGCGAGCTGCAGGGCGAAATCCGTCGCAAGCAGGACGAGTGGGAGCAGCGGCGTCAGTCGTTCCGCCCCACGCTCGGCGAGGAAGAGATCTCCTTCATCGTAAGTCGCTGGACGGGCATTCCCGTTACGCGTCTGCAGGAAGCGGAGACGTCGCGCCTGTTGCGCATGGAAGACGAGCTGCACGGCACCGTGGTGGGCCAGGACGAGGCCATCAAGGCGCTCGCGCGGTCCATCCGCCGCAGCCGCGCCGGTCTCAAGGATCCGCGTCGCCCCATTGGCTCGTTCATCTTCTCGGGTCCCACGGGTGTCGGCAAGACCGAGCTGGCGCGTGCGCTGGCCAAGTTCATGTTCGCGGACGCCTCGGCGCTCATTCGCGTGGACATGAGCGAGTACATGGAGAAGTTTTCCGTCTCGCGTCTGATTGGTGCGCCGCCGGGTTATGTGGGCTACGAGGACTCGGGGACGCTCACCAAGGCCGTGCGCCGCAAGCCGTACAGCGTCATCCTGCTCGACGAAATCGAGAAGGCGCATCCGGATGTGTTCAACATCCTGCTGCAGGTGCTCGATGAGGGTCACCTCACCGACAACTACGGTCGCGTCATCGACTTCAAGAACACCGTGGTGATCATGACGTCCAACGTGGGCGCCAAGGACATCACCAAGGGCAAGTCGCTGGGCTTCGCGACCAACGATGCGCGTGGGGATTTCGAGCGCATTGCCGACAAGGTCAAGGAGGAGATGGGCCGGGTCTTCAATCCCGAGTTCCTGAACCGCCTGGACGACGTGATCGTGTTCCACCCGCTGGGCAAGGAGCACATCTCGCAGATCGTGTCCATTCTCTTCGCCGACGTACAGAAGCGTCTGGCCGAAGAGGAAATCACGATCAAGCTCACGGCGGAGGCCACGGAGTTCCTGGTCGACCATGGGCACGACGAGCACTTCGGTGCGCGTCCGCTCAAGCGGGCCATCCAGCGCTATGTCGAGGATCCGCTCTCGGAGAAGATTCTCACGGGCGAGTTCTCACGCGGCGACGATATCGAGGTGGCGGTATCCACGTCCGAGAAGGACAAGTTGGAGTTCCGCGTGCTCAGTCCGACCCCGCAGGCGTCCTGATTTTCGACGCCCCGGGGCGGGATTCCGGGGAAACGATCGCGCGGGACTTGGTGTCAAACGGCTGGCCCCTCTCAGGGCCGGCCGTTTGTGCGTCGGGCCAACGGGATGCCCGTTCGGCGGCGTGAAGAATGGCCCGCCAAGCCACCCCCTTCCGGGGGCGTCGCCCGCTATATTTCGAGGCTATGCTGAAACGCGTGTCCCAAAAACTGGTGCAGTGGGTGCTGCCGGCCGCGGCGGTCCTTGGTGCTTTCCTGGGAAGCCCGAGGACCCTTGAGGCGCAGGACGCGAGTGGACGATGTGCCACCGCCGATTCCGTGGTGGTGCGTGGCAATGTGCGGGTGGAAGCGTCGCGCATTCGGACCGAAGCCGGCATCACACCGGGTATGCAGCTCAGCTTTCCGCCGCTGCAGCGCGCCATCAAGGCGCTCTATCAGTTGGGCGAATTTGACGACGTTCAGATTCTTTGCGATCTGGAGACGGTGCCGGAGCGCGTGCTCACGGTCATCCAGGTGCGCGAGCGTGCGATTCTGGGCGATCTCAAGGTCACCGGGCCTTCGGCGTTGTCCGAGCGCTCCGTGTCGGACAAGATCGATCTTCTCATCGGCCGTCCCATTGATCCGCTGCAAGTCGCGCGTGCGCGCGCGCGCATTGACTCCACCTACGAAGCGGCGGGTTATTATCTCGCCGAGGTGAAGATCGATTCCACCGTCATGGACGACGGGCGCATTGCGCTGACGTACACGGTGGATGAGGGACGGCGCCTGGCCATCTCCGGCATCGACATCGTCGGCAATGACGCGGTGAAGGAGAAGGTTGTCGTGGGCGCCATGAAGACCAAGCCCGAGGGCTTCTGGTTCTTCCGCAAGGGTGAGTACGACGACGACAAGTACGTGGGCGATCTGGGCGAGCGCATTCCGCAGCTGTATGCGCGGCTCGGTCATGTGGACATGCGCATCACGCAGGACACACTCATTGTCGATCGTGAGCTCGGCAAGGGACTCGTCCGCATTGGGGTGGATGAGGGGCCCAAGTTCCGCGTGGGCAGCTTTGAGATCGCGGGCAACCGCCGGTTTCCCACCGATGCCCTGCGTCGTTTTTATCCCTTTGATGGGCAGGACCCCTCGCTCAGTCAGCGTCTCAAGGGGCTCATTCGCCGCCAGCCGGCAGCGCCTGAAGGCATCTTCGATCAGGCCAAGTGGGATGAGTCCATCGAGAAGCTGAACAACGAGTACCGCAACAACGGCTATCTGTATGCGCAGGTGCGGCCGGTGGTGGAGCGTCGCTATGAGGGGGCCGATTCGGTACCCACGGTGAACCTCCGCTGGGAAATCGACGAGCGGAATCCCGCCATCGTGAACCGCATCGAGATCATCGGCAACGACTACACGGCGGATGACTGCATTCGCCGACAGATCTTCCTGGTGCCCGGCGGCCCGTTCAATCAGGCGGCGCTGATTCGCAGCTACCAGAGCATCGGCAACATGAATTTCTTCGAGCAGCCGATGCCGTTCCCCGACTATCGCCCCATCAATGATCAGGGCGACGTGGACATTGTCTTCCGTGTGAAGGAGAAGCGCACGGGCAGCATCAACTTCGGCGCCAGCATGGGCCAGGGTGGCGTGGGCTTCGGCGGCTTCATCGGGCTCGAGCAGCCCAACCTGTTTGGCCTCTGCAAGTCGGGTCGCCTCAACTGGCAGTACGGCCGCTTCTTCAACGACTTCACGGCCACGTACACCGACCCCGCGCTGCGTGGCACCCGTCTGTCGGGCGCCCTCAGCGCCTATCGCACGCAGTCGCGCTTCATCGTCGGCAACCTGGGCCAGAACATCCGCACGGGTGGCCAGTTCCGCCTCGGCCTGCCGGTGCCCTGGTCGCTGTTCTCGAGCCTCGGTATTTCGTACAACGGTGAATCCGCCACGTTCACCTCGGGTACCATTCAGGGGAGCTGCTCGCGCAACTGCTTCCGCTCGAACCTGGGTCTCGAGTACACGTCGGATACGCGCGTGGACCTGCCGTTTGCCACGGAGGGCTCCATGAAGATGATCTCCACCGACTTCAGCGGCGGCCCGCTGGGGGGGACGGTCAACTTCCAGCGTGTCACTACGGAAATGCGGGCCTACTCGCTGCTGGGGCAGCTTGGTGGCGGCAACCCGGGCTCGCAGCCGATCAAGTTCACCATGGGCCTGACTGCCCGCGCTGGGGCCCTGTTCGGCAACTCGGGTCCGTTCTTCTTCCAGCAGCAGTTCGCCGTGGGTGGCGTGATGTTCGGTCAGCAGCTGCGTGGCTACCCGGAGTTCTCGATCACTCCGGGGGGCTTCAATCCGAATACGGACCAGTTCCGCTCGGACCCGGCCTCGTTCGGCAACGCCTTCATGACGATGACGGGGGAGATCGGCCTCCGCTTCAACCAGATGTTCTACGCGAACATCTTCGCCGACGCCGGCAACAACTGGGCCTCGGCCCGTCAGATCAACCCCACCCGCCTCTTCCGTTCTGCCGGATTCGGGGTATCTACCGTTACGCCCCTCGGTCCTCTGGGACTCGACATGGCGTACGGCTTCGATCGCACGACGGTGGACGTGCTGACGGGACGGATCCGCAAGGACCCCCGCTGGCAGTTCCACTTCCGGCTCGGTCAGCTCTTCTAAACCAGGACTTTTCTCATGCGTCTCATCCCCGTACTTGGTGCGTGCGCCCTGCTGGCGGCGGTACCGTCGCTTTCGTCGGCTCAGGCCGCTCAGAAGTTCGCCTACGTGAATTCGCAGGCACTGCTGCAAAACGCCCCGGGTCGTGCCGAGGCGGAAGCGGCGTTCGAGAAGGACATGGTGGGCATCCGCACGCAGCTGTCCAAGCTGCAGGACTCGCTCAACACCATGCAGGAAGCCTTTGCCAAGGAGGAGGTTTCGCTCTCTCCCACGGCCAAGGAGGCGCGCCTGAAGACGCTGCGCGAGAAGGAAGCCGCGTGGCAGCAGCAGGCGCAGAAGCTGCAGGAGCGCGCGCAGGATCGTCAGGAAGAGCTCATGGCGCCCATCATGGAAGGGCTGCGCAAGGTGCTTGACGATGTGCGCCAGGAAGGCGGCTACTCGTTCATCTTCGATGTCACGGCGGGTGCGTTCATCGTCTCGGCCGACAAGAACCTCGACATCACGGATCGTGTGCTCAGCAAGCTGCGTCTGAGCGCGCCCAAGGCCACCGCGGCGCCGGCGGCCAAGCCGGCCGGTCCGACGTCGGCCCCGGCGGGTGTCACCACCAAGAAGCCGCCCACGACGTGAGTCCGGCGCCTGGTGGGTCAACCACCACCTGGCAGCAGAACGGCGGTGATGGGCAAGAGCCCATCACCGCCGCTGCCATTGCAGCACAGGTCGGTGGCGTGCTCATTGGCGATGGATCGGTGCTGGTGCAGGGCATCGCGCCGCTTGATCGCGCGGGTGCACAGCATCTGAGTTTTCTGGCGCATCCCCGTTATGCGGCGTCGTTTGCCGACTCCGCAGCCGGCGTGGTGCTCGTCACCCCGGCCTACGCCGAGCAGCCGGGACGTCCGACCACGCGTATTGTGGTGGAGAAGCCCATCGACGCGCTGGTGGGCCTGCTCGCGCGCTTCCACCGCCGTGAGCCACGCGCCGAGGGCGTGCACGCCACGGCGGTTGTCGCGCCGTCGGCTCGCCTGGGTGCGGGTGTGACGCTCGACGCGCATGCCGTCGTGGGTGACGATGTGGTGCTGGGTGATGGCTGCTGGATTGGCGCGGGCGCTGTCGTGGGGGCGGGCAGTGTGCTCGGGCGCGACGTGCGGCTGTATCCGAACGCGGTCGTGTACCCCTTTACTGAACTCGGGGATCGCGTCGTGCTGCATGCCGGGGCGCAGGCGGGCCGCGAGGGCTTCGGTTTTGTGCCGCGACCCGATGGCGTAGCGCGGATTCCGCATATCGGGCGCTGTGTGCTGGAGCATGATGTGGAGCTTGGCGCCAACAGCTGCGTGGATCGCGGCAGTGTGGACGACACCATCATCGGGGCCGGCACCAAGATCGACAGTCTCGTGCATATCGCGCACAATGTGCGTGTGGGGCGGTTCTGCTTCTTCGCCTCGCAGGTGGGCGTGGCGGGATCGGCGCGCATTGGTGACGGCGTGCAGTTGGGCGGTCAGGTTGGAGTGGGCGGCCACCTTACCGTTGGCGCGCGCGCCCAGTTGGGCGGTCAGGCCGGTGTCATTGGTGACGTACCAGCCGGCGAAACGTGGTCGGGTTATCCGGCACGTCCGCACAAGGAGCAGCTGCGTGCACAGGCTGCGCTGGCGCGACTGGTGAAGCTCATTCGCCCACTCGAGCGCCTTGTGCGTGGAGACTCGGCATGATCGCATTGGCCGGAGAGGGAGCGACCTCCGCGCGTGGACCGCGCTCGTCGCTGCATGCGCCGCGGTACACCATTTCCCGCGACGTGCAGGTCGAGGGTATCGGTCTGCATCTGGGGCAACCCTGCCGCCTGACCTTCCGGCCGGCTGCGCCGGGCACGGGCATCGTGTTCCGCCGAGAAGACCTGCTGGATCGTCCGATCATTCCGGCCAGAGTGCAGATCGCAGTGGAGGCCGAACGCCGGACGCAGTTGGGCACAGGTGCCGCGGCGTTGCACACGGTCGAACATGTGCTCGCGGCCGTCGGTGGGCTTGGCCTCGACGACCTCGAGATTGCGATGGATGGTCCCGAGCCGCCCATCATGGACGGCAGCGCGCGGCCATTTCTCGAGGCACTGCAGGCGGCGGAGCCCGTGGCGCACGGCGGCCGGCCCGAGTGGCTCGTGCTGCGCAAATCGATTCGCGTAGTGGATGGCGAATCGGTCTATGAGGCGCATCCGAGCATGGGCTTCGACCTTGCGGTCACCATTGATTTTCCGCATCCCCTCATCGGCGCCCAGCAGTGGGCGGGGCGCGTGACGCCCTCGACGTTTGCCGGGGAGCTTGCGGCCGCCCGCACGTTCGGCTTCATGCACGAAGTGGACGCGCTGCGGTCGAAGGGATTGATTCAGGGGGCGTCCACGGCCAATGCCATCGTGCTTGATGGGCAGGGGCTGGTGGACACCAGTTTGCGTTGGTCCGACGAGTTTGCGCGCCACAAGGCGCTGGACTGCGTCGGCGATCTCGTGCTGGCGGGGGCCCGGTTGCGGGCTCGCGTCGTGGCCCACAAACCCAGTCATCGGGGCACGGTTGCCCTGGTTCGCGCCCTCGTGCAACACGCTGTCCCGGAGCCTGCCGTGTACACCGTCGAAGACATTCTGCAGGTGCTGCCGCACCGCTATCCCTTCCTGCTGGTCGATCGCATCCTCGATATCGAGGAAGGCAAGCGCATCGTCGGGCTCAAGAACGTCACGATCAACGAGCCGTTCTTCCAGGGGCACTTCCCGGGGCATCCCATCATGCCGGGCGTACTGATCATCGAGGCCATGGCGCAGGTGGGCGGCATGCTGCTCATGCGCACCATCGACGATCCGTCATCGAAGGTGGTGTACTTCATGTCCCTCGACAACGTGAAGTTCCGGCGGCCCGTCAAGCCTGGCGACCAGCTGCGTCTGGAGCTCGATGTGCTGCAGATGCGTGGCACCATGTGCAAGATGAAAGGCACGGCCTACGTCGACGGCCAGGTCGTCACCGAAGCGGAGATGGCGGCCATGGTCCGCGATCGATGAACGCCGAGACTCTCGCGTCTACCACCACGACATCATCCGTGCGCATCCATCCGTCGGCGCTCATCGATCCGTCGGCCGAGATCGGTCAGGACGTGGAAATCGGTCCTTGGGTGATCGTCGGTCCCCAGTGCACCGTGGGGGACGGGTCACGCATTGCGGCGCGCGCCACGCTCGAGCGCAACGTGCGCCTCGGTCAGCGCGTGCAGGTGGGCATCGGGGCCATCCTCGGTGGTGATCCCCAGGACCTCAAGTACCGCGGTGAAGAGACCTGGGTGGAGATTGGAGACGACACGGCTATCCGTGAGTACGCCACGGTCAACCGGGGCACGTCGCACTCCGTCACCACGCGCGTGGGCAAGCACTGCTTCCTCATGAGCTACGTGCACCTCGCGCACGACTGTCATGTGGGCGACCATGTCATCATCTCGAATGGCACGCAGCTCGCGGGCCATGTGATGGTGGAGGATCGCGCCACGATCTCCGGTCTCTGCGCCGTGCATCAGTTTGCCCGCGTGGGCAAGCATGCGTTCATCGGGGGCTGCTCGCGCGTGTCGCAGGATGTGCCGCCCTATGTGCGTGCGGTGGGCAATCCCATCAAGCTCTTTGGGCTCAACTCGGTGGGCCTGCAGCGCAGCGGCTTCGACGACGCGGTGGTGCGTGAGCTCAAGCGCGCGTATCGCTTCTGCTTCCGCTCCGACCTCAACCTGTCGCAGGGCGTTGAGCGCGCGCGCGCGGAGATGACGATGATTCCCGAAGTCGAACACTTCCTGGGATTCATCGAAGCGAGCCAGCGCGGCGTGGGGTTCTGAGCCAATCATGAGCGCCTCATGAGCAGCACCCCGGCGGTGGATCTGCAGCGATTCAGTGGACCGAGTGCCCCGCGTGTTGGTGTGGTGGGCGCCGGTGGCCTCGGCATTCATCACGTCCGCATTCTGCGCGATCTGTGCGGTGATCGGTTTGTCGGCTTTGTCGACGAGAACCCGGCGCGCGCGGCGCAGGTGTCCGAACAGCACGGGGTTCCGGCGCTGCCATCGCTGGAGGCCCTGCTCGAGCAGGCCGACGCGGTCTCCATCGTGGTGCCCACCACGGCGCATCATGCCGTGACCTCGGCAGCCCTGCGAAAGGGGCGTCACGTATTTGTCGAGAAGCCATTCACCGTCACCCTGGCCGAGGCGGACGAGTTGCTGGCGCTGGCGCATGCGGCGGGTGTGGTGCTGCAGGTCGGGCATGTCGAGCGCTTCAATCGGGCGGTGCGTGCGGCCATGCCGTACGTGGACGGACCGCGCTTCATCGAGAGCGACCGTCTCGCACCGTTCAATCCGCGTGGGTCGGATGTGGCGGTGGTGCTCGATCTCATGATCCACGATCTCGATCTCGTGCACACGCTCGTGGGCACGCGGGTGGTGGATGTGCAGGCCATGGGCATTCCGGTCCTCACGCCGCAAGTGGACATTGCGAACGCGCGACTCACGTTTGCGAATGGCGCCGTGGCCAACATCACGGCCAGCCGAGTTTCGCGTGAGCGACTGCGCAAGCTGCGCATCTTTCAGCGCAGCGGCTATCTCTCGCTCGATCTGGCCGCCGGCACGGGTGAGTTCTTCCGTCTGCGCGGCGATTTCGATCCGCGCCTCCTGGCCCGTGCGCCCCGTGCGCTTGAAGAGTTCGTGGAGCGCGTCGAACTCAACGCGCCCGACGGTGAACCGCTGGGGCTCGAACTGGCGCAGTTCATTGGCGCCATCATGGGACAGAACCCGGTGGCGGTGACGGGTGAGGAAGGCCGCGAGGCGCTCGAGGCGGCGCTTCGCATTGTGTCGGCCATCGAACAGGCGCATGCCGCCATGGGCGAGCACGCCCATCGTGACGGTCTGCCCGACGGACCGCCTGACGGACCACCGCGTGCGTGACGTGCTGTTTGTCGTCGGTGAGGCGTCCGGCGACCTGCATGCGGGCAAGGTGGTGGAAGCGCTGCACGCGTCCTGGGATGCGGATGGCGTACCGGCGTCGTCGCGCGCGCGGCTGCGTGGTGTGGGCGGGCAGCACATGGCGCGGGCTGGCGTGGACATCATCGAACCCGTCGAGCATCTCGCCGTGATGGGGTTCGTGGAAGTGCTGCAGCATGTGCCCAAACATTGGGCGCTGCTGCGTCGTCTCAAGCGCGACATGGCGAGTGGTCGCGTGGGGTTGGTGGTGCTGCTGGACTATCCCGGCTTCAATCTCAAGGCGGCGGCGGCGGCGAAGGCGGCGGGCATTCCGGTGCTGTACTACATCACGCCGCAGGTATGGGCCTGGGGCGCCGATCGTTTGCCGCGCATTGCGCAGGTCGTCACCAGGGCGGCGTGCATTCTCCCGTTTGAGGAAGCGCTGCTGCGTCAGCATGGCGTGGATGCCACGTTTGTCGGCCATCCGCTGCTTGATCGCGCGCAGCACTTGCCATCACGCGAGGAGGCCTGCGCGCAACTGGGCCTCGATCCGGCGCGGCCGGTGCTGGCGGTGTTTCCCGGCAGTCGGCGCGCGGAGATCGCTCGCCATCTCGCGCCGTTCGTTGAGGCGGCGCAGGCGGTGCAAGCGCAGCGTGCCGACGTGCAGGTCATCGTGGGCGTAGCGCCCACGGTCTCGATTGATCAGGCGCAGTGTCCGTTCCCCCTCGTATCGGGGCAGGGCTTCGTGGTGCAGCGTGCCGCCACGGCGGGCTTGCTGAAGAGCGGCACCAACACGCTCGAAGCGGCGGTCGCCGGTCTGCCGCACGTGATTGGCTACATGACCAACCCGCTCACCTATCGCATTGCGCGGCGGGTGGTGAAGATCCCGCACATCGGCCTCGTCAACGTGGTGGCCAAGCGCGAAGTCTCGAAGGAGTTTGTACAGCAGGATTTTGTACCGGCGCAGGTGGCGTCCGCGTTGTTGCCGCTGCTGGACGTGCAGAGCGCCGCGCATCGCAACGCACTCGAGGGTTTGACGGCGGTTCGTGATTCGCTGGGGTCCCCCGGCGCTTCCGCTCGTGTGGCGGCCATGCTGCGGCAGCTGCTGGAGCCCGCGACATGACCGCGTCCGAGCCGCGCGCTGCGCAAGGGCTCGATTGGAAGACACGTCTCAGCATTGCGCTGGGCTGGATGGTGTTTCGCGTGCTGGGGCTCACCTGGCGGAGCACCGTGCATGGTCGGGAGGCCATCTGGCCGCGCCGCGAAGGGCAGACCGCCTGTGTATACACGCTCTGGCACGGGCAGATGCTTCCCGTGCTCTGGTCGCATCACGTGCGCACGGGCGTGCTGGTGAGTGAGCACCGTGATGGTGAAATCATCACGCGCATTCTCGAGAAGTTCGGCATGTTCGGCGTGCGAGGCTCCTCGTCGCGCGGCGGCACGCGCGCCTTGCTCGAGGCCGTGCAGGTGGTCAAGCGCGGCACGGACATGGCCTTCACGCCCGATGGACCACGTGGGCCGCGACACAGCTTTGCGCCCGGTGCGCTCATTCTGGCGCATCGGGCGCAGGTGCCCGTCGTGACCATCACCGCGCATGTTGATCGCAAGTGGCAGTTGCGCAGCTGGGATACCTTCGAGATTCCCAAGCCGTTCGCTCGCATTACGGTGGTGTATGGCGAGCCGCGCCTGCTCACCGATGGGGATGTGCGGGAGGCGGCCGCGCGCACCGAAGAATTTGCGGCACATATGGCCGCTGATCAGGCGCAGGCCGCCGCACTGGCCGCGGCGCCGTCAGGTCCATCACGCAACGGATCGTCCGGAGCGACGTGATGGCACCGGAGCTCGGACGTCGCGCGGCCGAATGGCTGTGGTACGCCGATGGGCTGCCGGGCGAGCTGGCGCGGACGGTGTTGTGGCCCGCTGAGGCGCTCATGCGCCTTGTCGTGGCCCGACGCGGCCAGCGCTATGATCGCGCGCAGCGCGAGGGGAGTCTGCCCGCCATGGCGCTGCCGGCGCTTTCCGTGGGCAACCTGACTGTTGGTGGCACTGGCAAGACACCGGTGGCCGCCTGGTTCGCGGCGCGTCTTCGCGAACGGGGCGCCCATCCGGCACTCGTCATGCGCGGCTATGGCGACGACGAGTGGCGCGTGCATCAGGTGCTCAACCCGGCGGTGCAGGTGCTACGCAATCCCGATCGTGTGCACGGCACCGGCGAAGCGGCCCGAGCGGGCGCAGACTGCGTGGTGCTTGATGACGCCTTCCAGCATCGTCGGGCGAGACGAGTGGCCGATGTGGTGCTGGTCAGCGCTGACCGCTTTGACTCCGCGGTGCGTCTGCTGCCCGCCGGACCCTACCGGGAGCCCCTCGCTGCGTTGCAGCGGGCGACGGCCATCGTCGTAACGGTGAAGGCCGCTGGGCCGGAGCAGGTCGATCGGGTACTGCAGGCAGTGCAACGAACCGCCCCAGAGGTGGGGGTGGCGGTGCTGCGGCTGGTTCCCGGCGCCCTGTGCCAGCTTTCGTCATCCGATCCACATGACGGGCTGGCACCGGTGGCCGGCTCTCCCCCGGCAACGGAGGGAAACCGGGAGCGTGGGCCGGTGGTGCTGCTGTCGGCCATTGCCGACCCCCAGGCCTTTGAAACCCAGATGCGCGGGTGTGGTTTGGACGTGCGCGCGCACCTGGCCTTCGGGGATCACCACACGTTCACGGCGGCTGATGTGGAGACCGTGCTCGCGCGGATGGCACAGCAGGCGGCCTCGGCGGGTACCACACCGTCGACGCGTGTCGTGTGTACCCTCAAGGACGCCGTCAAGCTGGCACCGCTCTGGCCTCGCGTCGGACCGGCGCTTTGGTATGTTTCCCAGCATGTCGCGGTTGAACGCGGCGCGGCACTTCTCGACCAGCAGGTCGAGCGGGTCATCACCGCGCGCGACACCGCGGTTCCTCCCCCCGGCTGAGCCGGCCCACCACCTACTGCCTCATGGCCATCGACCTCCTCCGCCTGCCGACGGACAGCATCGTCCGCCCGGACAAGGATCGGTTTCTCAACGAAGAAAATCCCTTCGAAGCGATGATGTCCCGCTTCGACCGCGCCGCCGAGCTGCTCGACCTCGAGCCCGGCATTTACAAGATTCTCCGCAACCCGGAAAAGCAGCTCATCGTGTCCGTTCCCGTCATGATGGACAACGGGGACGTGGAGGTGTTCACCGGCTATCGCGTGCTGTACAACACGTCGCGCGGACCCGCCAAGGGCGGTATCCGCTTCGACATGAATGTCACGCTGGAAGAGGTGAAGGCGCTCGCCGCGTGGATGACCTGGAAGTGCGCCGTGGTCAACCTGCCGTTCGGCGGCGCGAAGGGCGGCGTGATCTGCGACCCCTTGCAGATGAGCGTGGGGGAGCTCGAACGCGTGACGCGCCGCTACACCAAGGGCATCATCTCGCTGCTCGGTCCCGATACCGACGTGCCGGCGCCCGACGTGAACACCAACGAACGTGTCATGGCCTGGCTCATGGACACCTACTCCATGCATGTCGGTCGCACGGAAAACGCGGTCACCACGGGCAAGCCCGTCGAGATGGGTGGCTCACTGGGCCGCAAGGAAGCCACGGGCCGTGGCTGCATGCTGGTCACGAAGGAAGCACTCGCGCACCTCGGCATGGACATCAAGGGCGCGACGGTGGCCGTGCAGGGCTTCGGCAACGTGGGCTCCATTGCCGCCAAGCTGCTGGCCGAGCAGGGGGCCAAGATTGTCGGTATCAGCGACCGCTTCGGTGCCTTCCACAACGCCGCAGGCATTGATGTGGACGCGGCCATCAAGCACGTGCAGAAGCATCGGTCGCTCGAAGGGTTCACCGGCGGTGACGCCATCGATGCGGACACGCTGCTCACGCTGGAAGTGGACGTGCTGGTGCCGGCGGCACTCGAGAACGTCATCACCACCAAGAACGCGCCGAAGATTCGCGCGAAGGTCATCTGCGAAGGCGCCAACGGCCCCACCACGGCGGCGGCCGACCCCATTCTCGACGAGAAGGGCATCTTCGTCATCCCCGACATTCTCGCAAATGCGGGTGGCGTGACGGTGTCCTACTTCGAGTGGGTGCAGGATCGCATGGGCTACTTCTGGTCGGAGGAAGATGTGAACTCCCGACTCGGTGGCATCATGACGCGCAGCTTCCAGGACGTGCTGCAGTTGTCCAAGCAGCACCGCGTCAACATGCGTACCGCGGCCTACATGCTGTCCATCAGCCGTGTGGCCACCGTGCACCGGCTGCGCGGGATCTACGCGTAATGCCTGGCTGTACCCGAGCGTCGGATGCCGGCACGTGCCGGCTCCGGCGCTGACGGCCCAGTCCCATGCGGGTTCTCGTGTGTGTCATCGGCCGGCCTCGCCATGCGGGGCTGGCCGATGCCATTCAGGACTACGAGACGCGGGCCCAGCGGTATTGGCCGCTCGAGGTGCACGAGCTGCGCGAGGAGTCGGGCCGAGCGCTCAGTCCCGAGCAGGTCAAGGATCGCGAAGGCCTGCGATTGCTCGAACGAATTCCCGGAGACACGCTGGTGGTGGCCTGCGATCCGGGGGGCGTGTCACAGGACTCGGCCCAGTTTGCCGCCTGGTTGCAGCAGCAGCGGGAGAGCGCACGTCACGTGGCCTTCATGATCGGCGGCGCGCACGGGCTGTCTGAGGCGGTCCGAACCAGGGCTTCTCGGCGTCTTTCACTGGCGCCGTGGACGCTTCCTCACGAGCTTGCACGTCTGGTGCTGGCTGAGCAGTTGTACCGCGCCGGAACCATCGTGCGCGGGGAGCCTTATCACAAGTAGACTCTCGGGCCAGCTAGCGGAACCGACCCGTGATCCGATCCACCGACCTGACCAACCGACCTGAGCGAGAATCCGAAGGCGTGAGCGACCTTGAAGCGTTGAGGCAGGAAGGCCTGCACATCCGCACGGCCGCGTTGGGAGGCAGCGCCCTCTCGCGTGCGTTGCAGACGGGGCAGGTGGGTGAGAACTGGTTGGCGCCGCGTCCACGCTCCGTTGCCGCGTGGCGCACGCACGCCACCACGGTACGGGCCGATTTCCCCGACGACGCGTGGTGTAGACGGCTGGCGCCGGCATTTGCCGCCACCGGTGCGGCGGCCGAGCGTCTGCAGCGCGCCGCCCAATCGGGCGTGGTGGTGACCACTGGGCAGCAGCCGGGACTCTTTGGCGGCCCCACGTACACGTTCAGCAAGGCCATGGGGGCCATTGCCCTCGCGGATGCACTTGAAGCCGCACTGGGCATTCCGGTCGCGCCGGTGTTCTGGGCCGCGACGGATGACGCCGACTGGATGGAAGCGGCAGTGACCTGGGTGGCTGGTGCCCGTGGTCTCTCCAAAGCGCAATTGGCAGGACCGGCCACCGACGGTGTGGCCATGGCTGATGTCCCACTCGGTGACATCAGCGCCGCGCGCGCGGTCCTGGGCAACGCGTTTGGCTCGGCGGCTCACGGGAGTGTGATCGACCTCATCGACCGCAGCTACGTGCCGCAGGCCACGATGGGTGGTGCCTATCTGCAGTTGCTGCGGGCCTTGCTCGAGCCGCTGGGTATGGCGGTACTCGATGCCGCGCATCCCGCCTTGCGTGAAGTGGCCGATCCGCTGCTCCGCCGTGCGCTCAAGCAGAGCGCGAACATCCTGGAGTCGGCACAGACAAGGGCGCGAGACATCGAGCGCGCCGGCTACTCGCCGCAGGTCGATGTGGTGGATGGCTTGTCGCTGGTGTTTCGTACCGCAACGGCCAGTCAGGGCGGACAGGTGCAGCGTGTGCGAGAGCGCGTGCCGGTGGCCGAGGGCATGCAGGTGGCACGTGAGGCGGAAGTCGGGGCGCTCGGCGCCAACGTGCTGCTGCGTCCGGTGATGGAGCGAGCCATACTGCCCACCGTCTGTTATCTCGCGGGTCCTGGGGAGTACGCCTACTTCGCACAGGTCTCACCGGTGGCTGAGGCCCTGGAGGCTGCCACGCCGGTGGCCGCGCCGCGCTGGGCCTGCGCCCTCGTGGAAGCACGCAGCCTGATGCAGCTCGAGCAGCTCGGTCTCAGCGAAGAGGATCTGCTCGATCCGCACCGCGCCGAGCAGCGCGTGGCTCACGCGCATGTGGATGCCGAGTTGGCTGATACGCTCGAGCGCCTGCGCATTACGGTGGATGCGCAACTGCGCGCACTGCACGATGCGGCCACCGGTCCTTCGACACCGTTGGCGGCGGAAGTGGTGGACGGTCTCACGCGTGATCTCACCCATCGCATTGATCGCTTCGAGCGGCGCGTGGTGGCTGGCGTCAAGCGTCGCGAAACGGAACTGCTCACGCAGGTGGCCGCGGTGCGTGCGTCGCTCAGGCCCAACGGGCAGTCCCCGGAGCGCGTGCTCAACCTCATGCCGCTGCTCGTGCGATACGGGCCACGCGTGCTCTCGGGCATGCGCGAAGCGGCAGCGGCTCATGCCGACGCGCTACTGCATGGCACGGGGGCCGACGCGGTGGAATCGGCGTCGGTACGCGCGGAGACTGCCGCGCACTCATGACGGACGCGCGGCCGGGGCGGGAGGACGGCGGCCGGTACGCCATGGTGGTGGCCGCCGGGATCCTGGTCAGCCGAGTCGTGGGTCTGCTGCGCAACACGGTGTTTGCGCACTACTTCGGGGCTGGATTGGCCTCGGATGCCTACAATGCGGCATTCAAGATCCCGAATGCCATGCGCAACCTGCTCGGGGAAGGTACGCTGTCCGCGGCCTTCGTGCCCGTGTACAGCGCGGCTCTGGCGCGTGGCGACGAACGGGGCGCCCGTGCGCTCGCCAATGCCGTGCTGGGTCTCCTCATGGCGGTGGTCAGTGCGCTGACGCTGTTGGGCATCGTGGCCGCCCCATGGCTGACCACGATGCTTGCTCCTGGTTTCGATGCCGATGCACGGGAGCTCACCACCCGGCTCGTACGCATTCTGTTTCCGATGACTGCCGTGATGGTGCTGAGCGGCTGGTGCCTCGGCATTCAGAATTCGCACAAGCGATTCTTCTGGTCGTACGCGAGCGCCGCATTCTGGTCCATCGCGCAGATCGCGCTGCTTCTGGTATGGGGCCCGCGTGCCGACTCGGCGGCTTCTCTTGCCGTCGCGCTGGCCTGGGCCACGTTGGTGGGCGCGCTCTTGCAGGTGGCCGCGCAGTGGCCTGAAGTGGTGCGCGTGTTTGGGGCCGTGCGTCCCACGCTCAATCGACAGGATGCCGGGGTCCGTCAGATTCTGCGGCATCTGGTGCCGGTGCTCACCGCGCTGGGTGTGGTGCAGTTGTCGTCGTTCGTCGACTTGCAGATTGCGTCGTATCTGCCGGTGGGCGCCACGACCACCATGACCTACGCCAATACCCTGGCGCTGCTGCCGGTTTCCCTGTTTGGTGTGTCGGTGGCGGCCGCGGCGCTGCCGGATCTTTCACGCGATTCGTCCGCGATGGCGTTTGATGTGCTGCGCGAGCGGCTGCGTGCAGGGTGGCAGCGCATCCTGTTCTATGTGGTGCCGAGTGCGGTGGCCTTTATGGTGGTGGGCGACTACTGCGTGGGTCTGTTGTATCGCAGCGGACAGTTCGGCGCGGTGGAGCAACACGCTGTACATGTGACACTCGCGGCCTATGCCGTGGGCCTGGTCAGCTTTGGCTCGGTCAAGTTGCTGGGCAGTGTGCACTACGCGCTGCAGGATTATCGCACGCCGCTGCGCGCCTCATTGCTGAGCATCGTGATTTCGGCGGCGGCGGCGGCGTCGCTGGCGTATCTCTTTCGGAGTTCGACGTTGGCGGTGGCGGGTATTGCGCTGGGTTCCGCGCTCGGCTCGTATGCGAATCTTGCCGTGCAGGTGCGCGGGCTGCGTGCGCGACTCGGTCCGCTGTACACGCCGGCCATGTGGAAGGGTACTGGGCGCATTGTGGTGGCCGCGGTGATGGCGGCATTGGTTGGGGCAGGGCTGCGTCTTGCCCAGCAGCGCTATGCGCCGGGCTGGCATCCACGCCTTGCGGCGTGGCCTGTGCTCGGTGGATTTGCGCTGACGTATCTGCTCACGGCGTGGGCGTTCGGTAGCCGCGAGGCTTCTCGGTGGTTGCGTCTCGCCCCACGCGTGTCACCAGACGCGGCGACATGAGCACGCTATCCGATCGTGTGGAGCTGCCGGACGACGAGTGGACGCGCGCTGCCCTGGCGCGTGGCATGCCACCGGCGGTCGCGCAGAAACTGCCGCACTTGCCGGACTCCCCGGGTGTGTATCTCTGGAAGGATGGCGAAGGCGGCGTGCTGTATGTGGGCAAGGCCAAGCGCCTGCGCGCGCGTGTGCGCAGTTACTGGGCGCAGGATCATGAGAGCAGCCCCAAAACGCGCGGCTTGCTGCGCAAGGTGCGCGACCTCGAGACCATCGTGGTGCCGTCCGAGGCGCATGCGCTCATTCTCGAGGCCACGCTCATCAAGGAGTACCGCCCGCGCTTCAACGTGGCGTTGCGCGACGACAAGTCGTATCCCTGCATCAAGGTCACGGTGCAGGAACCGTTTCCGCGCGTGCTGGTGACTCGCCGCATTCTCGACGACGGCGCCCGCTACTTCGGGCCCTATACCGATGTCGGCGCCATGCGTCGCGCGCTCAATGTGGTCAAGCGGCTCTTCACGGTGCGCTCCTGTCATTACGACCTGCCGCGTGAAGCGCCCGAGCGACCCTGTCTCGACTACTTCATCAAGCGGTGCAAGGCGCCGTGTGTGGGCTATCAGGATCAGGCCGACTATCGCGCGATGATCGATGAGGTGGTCTGGTTCCTCGACGGGCGGACCAGCGACGTGGTCGTGCGCGTCAGGGAGCGCATGCACGAGGCGGCGGAACGGTTGGACTTTGAACGCGCGGCCGAGTTGCGCGATGCCCTCGGCCATCTCGAGCGGATGGAAGAGCCTACGGTGGTGCTCGAGGTGGAGGGCGGCGACCGCGATGTGGTGGGCTACGCACGCGACGGCGCCGATGCCTGCGTGGTCATCCTGCGCATTCGTGGCGGGAAGCTGCTGGCGCGTGATCATCGGCTGCTCGAGCACGCCGACGATGAGGAGGATCAGTCGGTGCTCGGCGCCTGCCTGGCGCAGTGGTATCGCACCATCGAGGGCCGGGCCAGCGAGGTGCTGGTGCCATTCGAGTTCGAGGATCGCGAGATGCTGCAGGCGGCGCTCGAGCGGACCGCCATTCGTGTCCCGCAGCGTGGACCACGCCGCGCGCTCGTGGACCTTGCCGACAAGAACGCGCAGCATCTGCTGGAAGAGTTCAAGCTTGCGGCCCTCGAAGCCGAAGAGCGGGCGGCCGACCCGGTGTACGAGCTGCAACGCGAACTGGGGTTGCCACGCCTGCCACGCTCCTTCGTGACGTTCGATATCTCCCACGCGCAGGGCACCGACGTGGTGGCCAGTGCGGTGTGGTTCGAGAACGCCCGGCCCAAGCGCAGCGAGTACCGCAAGTTCAAGATCAAGACCTTTGAAGGCAACGACGACTTCCGGTCGATGCATGAAGTGGTGACGCGCTATTTCCGTCGCCGCCTCGACGAGGAGCGGCCCTTGCCCGATCTGGCCGTCATCGATGGCGGCAAGGGGCAGTTGAATGCCGCGCGCACGGCATTCGACGAGCTGGGCCTCACGCAGGTGGGACTCATCAGCCTCGCCAAGCGTGATGAAGAGATCTTCCTGCCGGGCAAACCAGACCCCGTGCGTCTGCCGCGCCGGTCGCCCGCGCTGCGCATGCTGCAGCAGGCGCGCGATGAAGCCCATCGCTTTGCCATTACGTTCCAGCGTCAGAAGCGTGCCGCACGTACCATCACGTCGGAGCTGCTGAGCATCCCGGGCGTCGGCCCCTCAAAGCGCCGCGCACTCCTGCACGTGTTTGGCAGTGTGCAGGGAGTGAAGGACGCGACCGTGGAGCAGATTGCTGCGGTGCCCGGCTTTGGTGAAGCCTCCGCGCGCAAGGTCCTGCGTGCGCTTGGGGTTCCCGACAGCGCGCCGGTGTCAGCTCCCGACCCAACGCCTTCAACCGAATCGAACGCATGACCGCTCCTCACTGGACTCTGCAGTGTTCCGCCTGCGGCAGCGCCGCCCCACTGGCGCGCGCCGGTCTGTGCCCCGCGTGCAGTCAGCCACTGTTCGCCCGCTATCCCAACGTGCCCAAGAGCACGACGCTTGATGCACGGTGGGATATGTGGCGCTACCGTCCGCTCATGCCGCTGGCGGCAGGGGAGTCGCCCGTCACGTTGGGTGAGGGGCTGACGCCGCTCATCGAGTCGACGTCATTGGCCGCCGATGTCGGCGTGGCCCGGTTGTGGATCAAGGACGAGGCACAGAATCCCACGGCCTCGTTCAAGGCCCGCGGCATGAGCGCGGCCGTCACGCGGGCGCGTGCCGAGGGCTATCCCGGTCTGGTGGTGCCGACGGCTGGCAACGCAGGGGCCGCCCTTGCGGCCTATGGTGCCGCCGCCGGCATGCCGGTCAAGGTGTTTGCACCGCGCACCACGCCTCGGCCCATTCTCGACACCATCGACGCCTTCGGTGCCGACCTTGTGCGCATCGATGGCCACATCGGCGACGCCGGCAAGCTGGCGCTGGCCCATGCCGCCGAGACGGGCTTCTTTGCCATCTCCACGCTGCGTGAGCCGTATCGGGTGGAAGGCATGAAGACAATGGGTTTCGAGATGGCCGAGCAGCTGGGCTGGCGTGTGCCGGACGTGGTGGTGTATCCGACAGGCGGCGGCGAGGGCACGGTGGGTATCTGGAAGGCGCTGGAGGAACTGGCCGCCGGTGGCTGGCTCGCGAGCGAGCGCGTGCAGCCGCGATATGTGGTCGCGCAGGCCGCGGGCTGTGCGCCCATCGCACGCGCGCATGCCGCCGGACTCGATCGCGCCGAACCCTGGGTGGATCCGGTCACCTATGCGGCGGGCCTTCGGGTTCCGTCACCGTTGGGTGACCGGGTGCTGCTGCGCATTCTGCGCGAAACGAACGGCGTGTCAGGGACGGCCGGCGAGGAGGACATCCGTGAGTGGACGCGTCGCCTGGCTGAGGCGACTGGTATCGACGCGGCGCCGGAGGGCGGATGTGCCCTCGTGGTGCTCCGGGATGCCGTCCGGGCGGGACGGATCGCCGCCGATTCAGAAGTGGTGGTGTACAACACGGGGAGTGGCGCGTCCTACCGCGCCTGAACCTATATTGGGACGAACGGCAGGACAGACTCACCGAGGAGACGAGATGAAGGGCAAGACCTGGATGCACGCCGTGGCGACGGCGGTGGTGGTGACACTCGGCACGACGCCGGTGGCCGCTCCCCTCGCGGCGCAGGAGTGCAACATCAACGACAAGAGTCCGTTCCAGCTGGCCAGCGCCCGGCAGTACGTGTCGATGGCGGCCAACTCGCGCAAGGACGACGAAATTCCGCGTCATCTGGCCAACTCCATCCGGGTGCTGACCGACGCGCCGGACAAGATCAAGAACGAGCCGGGACGCCAGTTCCTGCTGCTCCGCACGTACCGCCAGTACCTCGAGAAGAACGAGGGCGTGTACGAGATGAAGCGCGGCGACATGGGCTTTACCACCAACAAGGAAGGCACGCACAACCTGCTGCTGGCGGTGGACTCCGCCGCATCGGCTGTTGAGCGCCTGATGCCCGAGTGCGCGGCGGAGGTGCGTCCGTTCCGCACACGATTCTTCAGCGACATTCTGAACAAGGCCATCAACGCCATGAGCGCCGACCAGGATGACTCGGCCTCGTACTACGCGCACATGTCCATGCTGGTGGCGGGTAAAGATCCGCGGCCCTGGAACGTGCTCTCGTCGGTGTACCAGAAGCGCGGGCAGATGGACAGTGCCACCATCGCCATGGAGCGCGTGATCGAGTACTCGGGGACCGACACCCTGTATACCCGCGTCAAGCAGCAGAGCCGCTACAATCTCGCGGTGCTGACGCTGCAGCAGGCGGAGGCCGGGGAAGGGTCGGCCAAGGAAACCAAGATCACCAAGGCCCGTGGCTTGCTCGAGGCGTTCCTCAAGGAGACGCCGGGTGATGCGAATGCGTCGCAGGCGCTCGGCCGGGCATTGCGCCTGTCCGGCGATACGGCGGCCGTGGCCAACATGTTCGGCGACATGGTCAAGGATCCGGCAAAATTCACGGCCGACCAGTTGTTCGAGGCGGGATCCAACGCGGCGGCGGCTGGTCGCTCGCAGGATGCCATCAACCTCTTCGAAGCCGGGTTCACCAAGAACCCCAATCACCGTTTCGCGCTGTATAACTACTCCACCACGCTCTTCGACCTCAAGGACACGCAGCGCATGGGACCCGCCATCACGCGGCTCATGACGCTCGATCCCAACTTCGAGCGCGGCTGGCGCCTCATGGCCGGCTACTGGCAGCGTTTGGCGCAGGCCGAGTCGGACGCGGCCAAGAAGAAGGTCTACAACGACTCCGTGCTCTTCTACCTCGACAAGCAGCAGAAGACCACGCCGAAGATCGAGATCACCATGGCCTCAAAGGCCGGCGCCGCATTTCAGGTGGGCGGCTCGGTCACGAACGATGGCCAAGCCACCGGCAGCTGGACGATGAAGCTCGAACTGCTCGATGAGACGGGGGCGGTGGTGGCCACCAAGGACGTCGCCATCGGACCTGTCGAGGCGGGGTCAGGCACGACGTTCAGTGTGAAGGTGGATGCGCCCAAGGCGGTGGCCTTCCGCTACGCGCCGCTCAAGTAGTTCGGAGGCTGCAAAGCACTCGCATACGCGCACCGAAGTGCATGAATTTGATTGACTTCGGTGCGTCGAGTTCGTAGATTTTCTCAAGTGGGCGGCAGCGCAAGGTTGCCGCCCGCTTGCGTCCCGGGGGAAGGCCAGCGCGCCGGTCCCCCTTTTTTGTCCCGGGTTTCATGGTTCGCGTCACGCACGTCGAGCCGGGCAGCCTCGCCGAGTCCCTCGGTCTGGTGCCTGGCACCGAACTCCTCACGGTCAACGACCGTCCGCTGGAGGATTTTCTCGACTGGGAGTTTCTCACGGCCGAGGAGTCGTTCGTGGTATCCGCACGTTTGCCCGACGGGGGCGAATTCGTAAAGCGCGTCGATCGTGGGGACGGGCGCCCCATGGGCCTCGAGCTGGCGCCGCCCACCGTGCGCCGCTGCGCCAACCGCTGCGAGTTCTGCTTCATCGAAGGACTGCCCAAGGGACTGCGCAAGGGCCTCTACATTCGCGACGACGATTACCGCCTGTCCTTTGCCTACGGCAACTTCGCAACGTTGTCGAATGTGAAGGAACGTGATATCGCGAGGATTCTGGAGTACCGCCTCTCACCCCTGTATGTGTCGGTGCACGCGACGCCGTGGGAAGCCCGCAAGGTGCTGCTCAACAACCCGCGCGTGCCGAACATTCTCGAGCAGTTGCAGCGGCTGGCCGAGGGCGGCATCCAGTTCCACTGCCAGATGGTCATCGTGCCGGGCCTCAACGACGGCGAGGTACTCGAACAGTCGCTGACCGACCTGTGGAATCTGGGTCAGGCGGTGTTGTCGGTGGCCATCGTGCCGGTGGGCCTCACGCAGTTCTCGCATCTCTACACCGGCAAGTCCATGGATGCAGCCAACGCCGGTGCGCTGCTCGACCGGGTGCATGCCTGGGAAGAGCGGGCGCTGGCCGAGCGCGATGATCGCTGGGTGTTTGGCTCCGACGAGCTGTACCTGTTGGCCGATGTCCCGTTGCCGGACGAGGAGCACTACGGCGAGTTCGCGCAGATTGAGAATGGCGTAGGCGCCGTGACCTCACTGCGTGCCCGGGTGCGCGACGGACTCGACCAGCTTCCGCGTCTTGATGGCAAGCGCATTGGTGTGGTGACGGGTGTGTCCATGACGCCGCTCATGCCGGAGCTGCTCGAACAGATCAGCGCCGTGACCGGGGCCCAATTCGATCTGATCACCGCGGAAAACTCACTCTTCGGTCCCACGACCACCACCGCGGGACTGCTGGTTGGCGCTGACATCAAGCGCGTACTGGCAGGGCGCCACGACCTCGATCTTGCACTCATTCCGGCGGAGTGCATCAACGACAACGGACTGTTCCTCGATGAGGAGTCCTTTGTAGCCGTTCGGGAATCGCTTCCCATGCCGGTCTATCCTTCCTACGATTTCATCGATGCGCTCGTCCCAGAAGGGGACGCGGCGGTTCGATCCGCCGCCTGAGCCCATATATGAGTTTACCTGTTGTTGCCCTCGTCGGTCGCCCCAATGTGGGCAAGTCGCATTTGTTCAACCGTGTGATTGGTGAGGCCACGGCCATCGTCAGTGAGGAGGCCGGCACCACGCGCGATCGCCACTTTGGTGAAGCCGAGTGGGCGGGGCATCACTTCTGGCTGGTGGACACCGGCGGCCTGGTCGAAGACTCGGATCTGCCCATGGACAGCGCCATTCGTCAGCAGGTCATGCAGGCCATCGATGAAGCCGACCTGCTGCTGTTTGTCGTGGACGCCAAGGTCGGTGTGCATCCCAGCGATGCGCGCATTGGCGACCTGCTGCGCAACTCGCGCAAGCCCTGGCTGCTGGTGGCCAACAAGGTCGACAATCCGGACAGCACGGACTTCTACGAGTTCTACCGTCTGGGCGTGACCGATGTGTATCCGGTGTCCGCGTCCAACGGTAAGGGGTCGGGTGATCTGCTCGACGCCGTGGTGAAAGCCATTCCCGAGACGGCGGACGAGCCGTCGAACGCCACACGTGTGGCCGTCATTGGCCGCCCGAATGTGGGCAAGTCCAGCATCGTGAACCGCCTGCTCGGCGAAGATCGCCTGGTGGTGAGCGACGAGTCGGGCACCACGCGCGACGCCATCGATGCGCCCATGTCGTACCATGGGCAGGAACTGATCTTCGTCGATACGGCGGGCTTGCGTCGGCAGTCGCGCATCGATGACGGCATCGAGTTCTATTCGTCGCTGCGCACGCGCCGCGCCATCGATTCCGCCGATGTGTGCGTGCTGGTCATTGATGCCACGGAAGGCCTGCACAATCAGGATCTCAAGATTGCCACGATGGCCTGGGAGGCCGGTCGCGGCCTGATTCTCGTGGTGAACAAGTGGGACATGTACGAGGACAAGACCGACAAGAGCGCCGACAAGTTCCGCAAGGATGCTGTGGAAAAGGTGCCTTACCTCAATTTTGTGCCGTTCCTCTTCACGTCGGCCTTGACCGGGCAGCGCATTACCAAGGTGCTGGACGTTGTGCTGCAGGTGCAGGAACAGCGCACCCGTCGCATCAGTACCTCGCAGGTGAACGATGCGCTCGAGGAATTGCTGGCCCGTCGCCAGCCGCCGCAGGCTGCGGGTCGCGAAGTGAAGCTCAACTACGCCACGCAGGTGGAAGTCGAGCCGCCTACGATCGCGGTGTTCGGCAATCATCCCGAGACCATTCCCGAGCACTACATCCGCTTCCTGCACAACGGCTTCCGCGAGAAGTGGGGATTCCTCGGGTCGCCGCTGCGCGTCATTCTCCGGAGAAAGAACAGCTGATGGCGACGCCGTCGATGTTGGCGGGCGGTGTGGCGTTGGCCTACGTGGCCGGTTCCTTTCCCACGGCCTATCTCGTGGGCCGCGCCAATGGCATTGACCTCCGCACGGTGGGGTCGGGCAACCTCGGCGCCACCAATGTGCAGCGCACTTTGGGCTGGGGTTGGGGCGGGCTGGTATACCTCGTGGACTTTCTGAAGGGTTGGCTGCCCACCCTGCTGCTGCCCGGCGCGCTCGGCGTGTCGGCGGGCTGGCCGTGGGGCGTGTGTTTCGGGGTGGCCACGATTGCGGGCCACGTCAAACCCATCTTTCTGCTGGGCCGAGGCGGAGGGAAGGGCGTCGCTACGGCGAGTGGTGTGTTCATGGCGCTGGCGGCGCTGCCCACGGCCATCGCCATTGCCGTGTTTGCGCTGGTGGTCGCGGTAACGCGGTATGTGAGTCTCGGCTCCATGGTGGCCGCGATAGCGCTCGCGTCCGTCCTCCTGGTCACGGCCGGCCCACGCTCACCGTTGTTCGGGGTGTCGTGTGCAATTGCCGCTTTTGTGATCTGGGCGCACCGGGAGAACATCGGGCGTCTGCGCCGCGGTGAAGAGCGTCGGCTTGGCAGCCCCCGTCCGGCGGAGCGTGTGTCATGAGCGAGACGATGCGCTGCGCGGTGGTGGGGGGCGGTGCCTGGGGCACGGCCATCGCCGACCGGCTGGCACGCAACGGATGGCCCACCATGTTGTGGGCCCGCGAACTCGATGTCGTGGAGTCCATCAACACCACTCACGAGAATCGTCGCTTTCTGCCTGACCTGCCGCTGACGCCCGCGCTGCTGGCGAGCGACGACATGTCGCACGTGCTAAGTGACGCCACTCTGGTGGTTTATGCCGCGCCTTCGCATGTGCTGCGTCTGGTGGTGCAGGCCTCGCAGCCCTCGCTCAAGGCCGGCGCGGTCCTGTCGGTTGCCACCAAGGGCATTGAACGGGAAACGCTGGCGCTCATGACCGACGTGGTGGAGCAGGCAGCGCCTGCGCACGACGTGGTGGCCATCAGCGGGCCGAGTTTTGCGGCGGAAGTCGCCAAGGGACAACCCACCGCCATTGTTGCAGCGGGGGCGTCGCACGACGCCGCCAAGCTCGTGCAGCGCGCCCTCAGCGCGCCGGCGTTCCGCGTTTACACGTCCGATGATGTGGTCGGTGTGGAATTGGGCGGCGCGCTGAAAAACGTGATGGCGGTGGCAACCGGCATTCTTGATGGGTTGGGCATGGGCTTCAATCCGCGTGCGGCGCTCATGACGCGCGGGCTCGCGGAGATGACGCGACTCGGTGTGGCGCTTGGCGCCAAGCCCGATACCTTCGCCGGTCTGGCTGGACTCGGCGATCTGGTGCTGACCTGCACCGGCGCGCTTTCGCGCAATCGCGCCGTGGGTGTGGCCATCGGGCAGGGGCAGACACTCGAGCAAGCGCTGGCCGGCAAGGACAGCGTCGCTGAGGGGGTGCTCAACACCGAGAGCGCCAAGGCCCTGGCCGACAAGGCGGGTGTGGAAATGCCCATCATCGACGCCACGCACCGCATTCTGTTTCAGGGACAGTCGCCGCGAGATGCGGTGGCGGAACTCATGGCGCGCGAACTGCGCCCGGAGCGCGACTGATCGTGGCCTCGCCACGTGGGGAACTGCTGCAGGAGTTCTACTCCATCGGCGACGTGTGCACGTTGACCGAGCTCAAGCCGCATGTGCTGCGATATTGGGAGAGCCAGTTCAAGGTGCTGAGCCCGGCCAAGAATCGTAGCGGCAATCGCGTGTACTCGCGCCGCGAGGTCGAGCTCATCCTGCTGGTGAAGCACCTGCTGTACACCGAGAAGTACACCATCGACGGGGCCCGTCAGAAGTTGGATGAACACCGAAAGGGTGGCGCCATCCGTACGGCAGCTCGCGCGGCACTGGAAGTCGAGGTGCTCGAAAGCATCGAGCGTGAACTGGCGGAACTGCAAGCCCTGCTTAACGATATGCCGGACGACCGGCGCTGATTTCTCAACTCCCTCATGCGCATTCTTCTCAGTAACGACGACGGAATTCTCGCCAAGGGTCTCAAGGTCCTTGAGCAGGCCTGTGAGCCTATCGGCGAGTTGCACGTGGTAGCCCCGGACCGGGAGCAAAGCGCCACGAGCCATTCGCTCACGCTGCATCATCCGCTGCGGCCGGTGCAGTTGGGCGAACGGCGCTGGCAGGTGGACGGCACACCAACCGACTGCGTGATGCTGGCCTGTGAGATGCTGCTCGAGCAGCGGCCGGACTTCGTCATCAGTGGCATCAACCACGGCCCCAACATGGGCGAGGACGTGCTGTACAGCGGCACCGTGGCTGCCGCCATGGAAGGACTGGCGCTCGGCATTCCGTCGATTGCGTTGTCCTTTGCGGGTAGCGTGCTGCGTGCGGATGCCGTGCTGGAGACCCAGGTGGGGCAGGTGCGCTCGCTGCTGTACCATCTGACCTCGTTGCCGCAGTTTCCCGCGGATACGCTGCTCAACGTGAATCTGCCTGCAGTGCCCGGGCCCGACATCAAGGGTGTGCGGCTCACGCGCCTCGGTCGTCGAGTGTTCAGCGACTCCATCAAGAAGATGAAGGACCCCTGGGGTCGCGACATTTTGTGGATTGGCGGTGGCACCGTGGAGTGGAGCGGCAGTGACGACTCCGACTTCCGCGCCGTGAAGGATGGCTACATCTCCGTGACCCCGTTGCATCTCGATCTCACGCACCGCGACGTGCTCAACTCCGCGACCGACTGGTGGCAAGCCCCGTAGAGCCGGAGTTCCGCGGCGCCAGACGGCGCCTTGTGGAAACACTGCAGGACAAGGGAATTCGTGATCTCGCGGTACTGCGGGCGGTGGACATGGTCCCTCGGCATGTCTTTGTGCCGGAGACCGTGCGCCATCGCGCCTATGAGGATTCTGCGCTGCCCATCGGGAACGGGCAGACCATTTCGCAGCCCTCGGTTCACGCCCGGTCGGTCGAGCATCTGCAGTTGACCGGCAAGGAGAAGGTGCTGGAGATCGGCACCGGCTCGGGCTATCAGACCGCGCTGCTGGCCGAACTGGCCGCCCAGGTTTTTTCGGTGGAGCGATACCGGGAGCTGCTCGATCGCGCGCGGCCCATTCTGCAGCAGGCCAATGTGCGCAATGTGTCCCTGTCCCTCGGCGACGGCACCCTGGGCTGGAGAGAGTACGCCCCGTATGACGGCATTGTGGTGTCGGCTGGCGCACCGCATGTGCCACCGGCACTCGAGGAGCAGTTGGCGGAGGGCGGTCGCCTGCTCATTCCCATCGGGGACCGGGAAGAGCAGATGCTGACCCTCTTCACCAAGCGCGGCGGCCGACTCGAGCGGCGTGACATCACGCCGGTCCGCTTCGTCCCCCTTATTGGGGCAGGGGGCTGGCCGAGCTGATCGGTCCGTCCTGAATTGCGCCCGTGGCATTCCTGCGCCAACTTCGCGATTCCTCGACCGGATCTCCCATGGCCGTTCCCGCCCGCGTCTCCACCGATCCGCACACTCCCATGAGCGAGCTGACTAACACGCCGCGTCCGTATGCTGGGCCGACCGCTGCGTCGGCGGCTGCGCTCGAGATTGCGCGTGGCCTGCTGGACGCAACGGCCAACGGCCCCTATGTGCCAGCCGCCTGGCGGAGTGCCGATGCGGCGCCGGCGCGGGTTGCCGAACTCACGCCATCCACGCCGATGGTGGCTGTGGCGGCTGAGGCGGCTGAGGCGGCGGCGGTTCACGTTGAGCCTCAGTTCGCCGAGCCGGTCGTGACGGAGCCGGTCGTGACGGAGCCGGTCGTGACGGAGCCGGTCACGACCGACGTGCAGACGACGATTTCAGATGACCTGCCGTGGATTGATTCGTTCCTGGCCAGTACGCCGCCGCTTCCGATGATGGCCATCGAGGACGCCTCGACGACCGTTGTGGCGGATGAGGTCTCGGATGTAGTCGCGGATGAAGTCGCGCTTGACGTGACTGTTGAAGAGCTCGTCCAGCAGGTTCACGTGGAAGAACCGGTGGTTTCGGCGGCTGCGTCTGACGTGTCATCTGAAACGCCAGACGATACCTGGCCGCTCGACGAAGCCACGCCGGACTTTGAGCGTCTTTCGCAGCAGATCGATGCCTCGCATGGGCCGGAGGTGTTGGCCACGCCCGCGCGGACCACGCCAGCGGAGACCACGCCGCCGCAGCCTGCGCCCGCTGTGCCGCTCGGTCAGTCGCTGCCCGCGACACCCGCCATGGCACCGTGGTCGGACGAAGAGTTCATGGACATCATGCCGGTGCGCCGTGCGATGCGCACGCCGATGTCATCGGCGGCGGTGGATCAGTCGTCGCAATGGGCGGAGCGTGCACGAGCGGCGCAGGTTGCGCGCGACGCCGCGCAGGATGCCGGCGTAGGCCGTGCGAGCGAGGCGGCGGAGGCGCTGGAGATGCTGGCGCGTCGTGTGCGAAGCGGCGAACTGGCGGTTCCCGAGTTCGACGGTCGCAACGGCGAGTCGGCGGCGCTGGTAGCGGCACTGGCCGCCGTGCTTGGCGTGCGCTTGCGCTGATGGCGGATATGCGCGTCTCACACGGCGGCTGAATGCTGGTGCGCGCGTTTGTGGTGGAAGGTCTGGTGCAGGGCGTTGGGTTTCGCTGGTTTACGCGCGAACAGGCGCGCCGGTATGGCCTGCGCGGCTGGGTGCGCAACGAAGCCGACGGACGGGTGCGCGCGGTGGCGGCCGGGCCGGCCGCGTCCCTTGATGCCTTCGAGGCCAGGCTGCGGGAAGGGCCCGCCGGTTCCCGCGTGGACGCCGTGATCGTGGAGCCTGCAGGGCCAGTGCTCATTGACGACCTGCCGCAGCCGTTTAGCGTGTTGCGATAGCGTGTTGCGATAGCGTGTTGTGACAGCGTGTTGCGCTAGCCTCCGACCTCTCCCGCATGCAACAGACCGTACACAGTCGAGCCATGGTGGACCGCCATGCGCTCGCCGCGCGCATCCTGGCCACGCTTCGCGACGTTCCGGATTTCCCCTCGCCGGGTATTCTCTTCAAGGACATCACGCCTTTGCTGGCTGACGCCGCGCTGTTTGCCGACGTGGTGCAGGCCATGGCCGACCCCGCGGCAGGCGTCACGCACGTCGTCGGCGTGGAGAGCCGAGGGTTCCTGTTTGGCGCGCCGTTGGCGCTCGCGCTCGGGGTGCCGTTTGTACCGGCCCGGAAGCCCGGCAAGTTGCCTTGGCATGCGGAGCAGGAGGCGTACACCCTCGAGTACCGGCAGGACGTGCTCGAAATGCACCGGGATGCCTTCGCCGGTCACGCGTCGCCGCGCGCGCTCGTGGTGGATGATGTGCTGGCCACCGGTGGTACGGCAGCGGCCACGTGCCGTCTGTGCGAGCGGTTGGGCGCCACGGTGGCTGGGATAACGGTCCTGCTGGAGATTGGCGCGCTTGGTGGTCGATCGCGTGTCACCCATCCGGTGGACGCGCTTGCGGCCTGCTGACTAATTTGTCGGAGCTCCACCCAGCCCCCGTAGCTCAGTTGGATAGAGCAGC
>NZ_DLHL01000063.1:42688-43205 GCF_002483225.1 Gemmatimonas sp. UBA7669
AGGTTCGAATCCTCTCGGGGGCACTGAACGCTTGGAGATCATATGTTCTAGCGAGGAGTGCATTACCGTTCGCGCAGTGTTCTTTGCAACGCAAAAAAAATCACAAATGTGGCGTTGTCTGCGAGTGCAGCACGTCGCAATGATCCCGGGCGGAGCAGCGGCGCTCCGCTTGCCACGGCCGCAGGCCGGGCTTGATCCGGTTGGCGGATCCGCGTGAGCATTCATGCGTGGCGGCAGCAGTGAACAAATCTTTCGCAACGGGTGGTGATCAGGCGGCAGTGGGTTCTTCTGAAACCTAAGGTCCCCCAAAGACCTTTGCTGTCGCTGATGTATCTCAAGCATCGAGAAGGCGTCGGGCAACTGTCGAGCCCGCTAAACGGGCAAGGCTACGCGTTGCGCAAGCACAGATTGATCCTTTCGTCGAGTTCTGTCAGCACCACCCGGTGATGAGAGCAAAGAGAAGCGACACTGCGGCGCTCGCAAAAAAGCAGTCTTGCGGAAATCCCCCCCCCCCCCC